>CACYWT010000026.1:0-314 GCA_902778175.1 uncultured Ruminococcus sp.
ATCTATTGTACGTTCTTTTCTTTGTTCTTCCATAACTCATGATCTCCTGTACCTGATATTTTTATTTTATCACATACAGGTGAACATACTATGTCTATGCCGTAAACTTAATACAAACATTTTCTTTGGCCCGGTTTGATCGCTTTTTTCTGCTCAATTTCAAGACCCTCCATCAGCCAGCGAAGCTGCTGTGAGGTAAGCTGCTTTGCCTCTCGTTCTGTTCTTGGCCAACGATAACGTCCGTTATCCAGCCTTTTGTAAAGCAGCAAAAATCCGTCTCCGTCCCACACAAGTGCTTTCATCTTTGTGTTATT
>CACYWT010000026.1:431-43235 GCA_902778175.1 uncultured Ruminococcus sp.
TCCGGATACAATTCTGATCGCCGCATGGTCTGTTTCTGTTTTCTCCGTGATCTCATTAACCGGTACAGGTATCTGCTCACACAGGCTTTCTCTGATCTTATAGGAAGTATTTCAGAGATAAGACAGTTCTATGCAACTGCGACGATCCTTATGAAAGCAATTTCTTTAAATATTTCGCATTGAATTTTAATGCACTTGGGCTTAAAAAGCTGATTACAACTTGTTATGCAACTTCCCCTATTACCTATACACAGCTTTCTTTGTTCGGCGATGAGGAAATTACCTATCCGGCAAGTGAGGGAAAGAAGCCTTACAAGATAGAAATAACAGAGGTTACAGATGCAAACGGCGATGCAACAGTTGATTTGAGCGATGTAGAATACCTTTTGAGAAACAAGAAAAATGCCCTTACTCTTCTTAACGAGGATGGAGATTTCCGATCCCAAGAGTGTATCGCACTCCTAAATGAATGTGACATAGTAGTAACGAACCCTCCCTTTTCGTTAATGAAAGAATTTATTCCTCTGTTGATGAAAAGTGATAAAAAGTTCATTATACTCGGAAATGTGAATCATATAACTCTGTCCGAAATTAAGCCATTTGTCCTTAATAATAGTCTTTGGCTTGGTTATACAAGTGGACATTTTTGGTTTAGAGTGCCTGACTATTATGAAGCCAAAGGAACGGACTATAAGCAAGACGAGTACGGACATAAATGGAGAAGGATGGGAAATAGTTGTTGGTTTACAAATCTTGATATTCCAAAGCGTCATATTTCGTTGGATTTGTATGCAAAATACTCTGACGAAAAATATCCGCATTATGATGATTTTGATGCTATCGAGTGCGGAACGACCAAAGATATACCGGAAGATTATTATGGAATGATAGGTGTACCGATCACATATTTACCGTACCATTGTACAGATCAATTTGAAATACTGGAAATTGTAACTCCAAAAATCAATAATAAATCCAAATACAAAAGATTGTTAATAAGGAGAAAGAAATGAAAATCAGTAGAACACAGATAAGTATAAAAGAGTTATGCGATGGCTATGAAGAAAAAGGAGCAGACGGTATAGAGGGTATTGTTGCTTATGGCGGACGGCTTGATGTAAGGCCACCATATCAACGTGAATATGTTTATGCTCCTAAAGAGCGTGATGAGGTCATTCGTACAGTTAAAAAAGGTTTCCCATTGAATACTATGTATTGGTCAAAAACAGATGACGGGCGTTATGAGCTTATGGACGGACAACAGAGAACAATTTCAATCTGTCGATACTCTGCGGAAAGCGAAAGAACATTTGCAGTCGATGAGAAATACTATTTCAACTTGGAAAAAGACCTGCAAAAGCAAATTGATGACTACATACTCGACATTTATGTATGCGAAGGAACTCCTTCGGAAGTTCACGATTGGTTTAAGGTTATAAACATAGCAGGAAAGCCGTTAACAGCACAGGAGCTTCGCAATACTGCCTATACAGGAACATGGCTTTCAGACGCTAAGCTGCACTTTTCAAAGCCGACCTGTGCAGCTTACAATATGGCAAAGAATTATGTGTCCGGCTCACCGATCAGGCAGGAGTACTTTGAAACAGCAATCAGGTGGATCGCCGCCCGTGACGGCTTGGATACAATAGAAGAATATATGGCGCTTCATCAGCATGATGCAAATGCAAATCAGATATGGATCTATTTTAAGCGTGTGATTGAATGGGTACAGACCATTTTTCCTGTATATCGTAAGGAAATGAAAGGCGTAGAATGGGGACTGCTTTATAATACCTATAAAGATGCAGAACTTGATCCTGATGCTTTGGAAACAACAATAAAAAGGCTTATGGCAGATGATGATGTCGGCAATAAGAAAGGCATTTATACCTATGTTCTTAACGGTGATGAAAGAAATCTCAGCATCAGAGCTTTTTCGGATACACAAAAGCGTGAAGCATATGAAAGACAGAACAGAATCTGTCCGATCTGCAACAAACACTATGAGTTTGCACAAATGCATGGAGATCATATCAAGCCCTGGCATTCCGGCGGAAAGACCATTTCGGATAATTTATTGGTAATATTGGGTAGTTGAATGTTTTGATATTCAAGTTGTGTTTTATTTTATATTTGAAATAACCTCGATATGCTCTCTTGAAAGATAATTAGGACACAGAAACAGTTTTTGTGCATTTGTTATACTATTATAATATTCAAGCATACGCCTATACCGATCTAATTGATTTGAATGACTATTTAATTCTGTATGCTGATACTCTTCGTATTTATGAGCATGATTGACAAGATAATAACAGTACCAATAATGTTCGGATTCTTCATTTCCGTCAAAACCCAGAAACCTGATAGAGTACGGCAATTCCTGGTTTGGGTTATACTGTGAATAAGAACATGATATGTCTCGGAACATATGTAAAATAGAATATACCTCTTCTTTGACTTCTTCACTTGCTCCTGTGAAATTTGAGGCTGTTTCTTCAATATCACTATCACTACCATGCATAATGGTTTCTTGCTCATCCTCATAATACGTTTTTTCATCAGGACAGAGATTTTTTAAAATCTCATACTGATTGTACAATATTAGTTTTTCGATTTTACTAATCATTTTTTATTCCTTTCGAAAAATTAAAAGCTTGTAATCAGAACCTATCAGAAATTACAAACTTGTGGGTTGATTACTAGAAAGTCACATGGTATCATAATACTGCTACATACACAGATACATAGGTTCTATGCTTCTCTCTATTCTTACTCAACAGTTTAGTTTGGCGTAGAGCGTCTGTGTCCCTTTACAGTTGTTCCATCAGACTTTTTATAAGGTTTGACTGGAACAATTTTTTTCTGCTGTTTTCCAGATGTACTTGACTTGGTTTTCGCCATTTTTTATCCCCCTTTCAATAAACAATATAATTCCGGAATATATACTGGCACTCGTTGACTTAAAGTGCTAATTGTATTGTATCACTTAATTCTGTATGTGTCAATAGCAAATTTGAGTATAAAGTGATTTTTTCACATTAACTGCACTTAAATGCCGCTGCGTAACTAATTAAACAAAAGCAAAAGAGAAACAATCCATTTTAATATTGATTTTTTAGAAGTGTTATTATATAATACATATAATGAGGTGGGATTATGTTAGTACAGTTTAAAGTAAGTAATTTTTTATCATTTGATAAATTGCAAACATTTAACATGAGAGCCGGAAAGTTCCGAAATTTTTCTGATCGTGTTTCAAATTGCTCAAAATATAAATTATTAAAGTTCATGTCCATTTATGGTGCGAATGCTTCTGGAAAATCAAATCTTATCTCCGCTTTCGGATTTTTTCAAGATTTAGTACTGGGGCATTTGGATAATGGGTCTTATTCATGCTACTGTAAACTATCAGCAGATAACAGATTAAAGGATAGTTTATTTGAGATCACAATTGAAATAGATGGTAAAGTATTTGTTTATGGTTTTAATATATTGCTGAGTTCTGCTTCGTTTACTCATGAGTGGTTATATGAAGAATTAAAAAATGGCTCGAAACAGAGTGTTTTTGAAAGAAACATAATTGATGGAACTATCACTATTGGCAATTATTTAAAATCTTCACCTTTATTAGAAAGAATAAAAATATATGGTGACGATGTTAAATCGGATGATACAATATTATTTTTGAAATTAATGAATCAAAATAAAGAAAATCTTTATATTAATTCAAAAAAAATAATTGTTTTTAGAAATATATATAACTGGATTAGATTTAAGTTAAGCGTAAATACGGCAGAAAATCCTATTACAAACTATAGTTGGTTTATTGATAGTAACAATCTTGATAAAATAGCGAAAAAGTTACAAGGATTTTCCACTGGTATAGAAACAATTTCTGTTGTAAATGTTTCTCCCGAAAAAGTAATGTCAGATTTACCTAAGGAAATGATTAATCGAGTTCAACAGATGCTGTCTGAGCCAAAGAATCAATTATCTACAAGCAAAAATGAAAAAAACAATGCAGTGCTAATTAGAACTTCATATAATTCTATGTTTTTAATATCAATCAATAATAGCGGAGAGTTTGAATATAAAACCTTTGAGTTTACTCATAAAAATACAGTAGCCAAATTTTTGCTTGATGAAGAATCTGATGGTACAGTTAGATTGTTAGACCTCATTGAGGTATTATTGAATAATGCAGAAGGTAAAGTATATATTATTGATGAAATAAATAGAATGTTTCATCCATTGTTAACCAGAAAATTCATAATTGAGTTTTTAGAACTTGCAAAAGAACGAAACATACAGTTAATAGTCACTACTCATGAATCTCAACTTATGGATTTAAAACTTCTTAGGAAAGACGAAATAAACTTTATCAATAAAAATGACGAAGGATACTCAACCATAGAGTCGTTGGAAAAATATGATGATAGATTCGATAAGAAAATTATCAATGAATACTTTAACGGTAAATATGGTGCTATTCCTTTTCCAATTGAAAAAATAAATTAATACTGAAAAGTGCCACAGATTATTGACAGAAATCAATATCTGTGGCATTACCTGTTCTCAATCGGTTGTTCTTTGGATCATCCTTATGGGAGGTTCCCTTTGTCATACTTGCAAAAGCAGATTTGAATACTCAAAAAAACGATACAAAACCAAACTTAAGAAAATATCAAACATTAAACGATCCGGTTACTGGCTTACGTTCGGATTTGCTAGTAAAGTGGCTCAATCACAATTCGAGTGTGAGAATTGCGAATATAAATGGTAATGACATAACTATAGCTCTACATCGTGAGGTGTAGGGCTTAATAATATGCTATGTGTTTGCCTTCTTAGGTTTTTTCCTCGTTTTTTTATCAACTGTTTCTAAACCAGTATAGGTCTTTTTAGCAATAAGCTTCTTAGACGCTCTAACCATAGGAGATGCTTTACTTTGTCGCCCCCTGCGAACCACAGCTCTGCCAATTCTAACCCTACGCCTCGTCGAAGGATTGTTAAATTCAAACCCCATTTCTTTCAAGTATTCAATTCTTTCAACTTCAGTCATACTATCTAGTTTCTTTTTTACTGCATCTAAAACCTTGTTTGAATCAATCATTTAATTCACCTCTTTTTATTAAACTTATGTACTTAATGTATTTATTTTCTCTTACACAAAACTCTCTTCTTTTGGGTCTAGCATCAAAAATAGTCCTAAGTGATGTCTTCTCTGATGGGAAACTTGCTGCAATTATTTTTATTGCCGGACACGCATCCCACATAGTATTAATTACTGCACACTGATTCTTTTGCGCAGAATAAAAATTGGTATTAATAATTCCATCGGGTATAGTAGATGAAATTTGTTTAGCTATATCATTAAACATTGAAGATCCTTCTTGAGAATCTATATCTAAAAACTCATCATCGTCTATTTTAATTATTGTATGCAAAATAGCTTCAGAGTTTCTCCATTTTAAAGCATCTTCAACATTAAAATAAAAGTATATGCCATTTGCAAGCCATTCGTGATCTGACCTCGATATATAAAACTTATGGTCAGCAATTATTTTATTTGCGTTAGCTAATGTCGTTCCGTGATAACCCGTCAAATACATTTAGAATTCTCTCCCAAATTGTAAATTTTTGTTTATCTTATCATATTTTTACACGATAGTCAATAGTATATTTTGCCACTCTTATACCATAGTATTTTGCCACTCTTATACCATAGTCCCGGTCTGACGAACAGAGATCACATATATGGCATATACAGAACGAGCCTACATTAAAAAAGTTTTTATAATTTAAGGATTATTTAATAATTTCTCCGCTATACTCAATGTGCAAGGTTCACAAGACAAGGTTTTGTGATACAATGAAATACAGAAAAGGAGAAGGCGTATGTTTTTTGATATTCTGAAACGTGACCTGAAACGAAAAAAGACAATGAATACCATCCTTCTGATATTCATGATCCTGTCTGTAATGTTTGTATCGTCAAGCGTCAATACGATGCTGTCGGTAATGTCTGCAACAGATAAGTTTTTTGAAATATCAGGTGTAAAGGATTACTTCGTTGCCACAGTCGGGACAAAGGCGGAAGAGGAGCTGAACGACAGGCTTATGGCACTGCCCGGTGTTGATTCAATGAAAAGTGAAAGGATCTTTTATCTGACAGAAAGCTCTGTCAAGTATAACGGAAAGCATATTGAAGTATCCTCAAACGGACTTCTTAACAGCGTTGATGATATCGGCATCAAAATATTTGATGATAATAAAAATGAGCTTACAAAGGTAAATGACGGTGAGATCTATATCAAACGCTCCATTATGGAAAATAATGATATTCCATTGGGAGGAAAAATTACTGTTAAAAGCGGCGGTTATACCGGGGAGTTTACGGTAAAAGGAATAATGCTGGATGCCCTGTTCGGCTCTGATATGATGGGTACGCCAAGGTTCATCATCAGCCGAAATGATTTCAACAAATTTGTCCAAAGCAGTACAGACGAAAAATATGATATGTACAAGGGCTTCGTCTACAACATTGAAACAAGTGACCCGGATACAGTCGGAAATGCCGTCAGCGATCTTTCAGGAGTAGCTTTTACCGGAACAAAGGATATGATAAAAACTACATACATTCTTGACATGATAACTGCCGGTATCTATCTGATAGTAAGTGTTTGCCTTATAATAATCTCAATTGTCCTTCTGAGGTTCACAATAGGCTTTACCGTCAGCGAGGAATACCGTGAAATCGGTGTAATGAAGGCTATTGGTATCAAAAATTCCGGCATCAGAACTCTCTATATGGTAAAATATCTTGCTATGGCTCTGGTCGGAGCGGTGACAGGCTTTTTTGCAGGTATCCCCTTCGGCAATATGATGACCGAGCAATCCTCCAGAAACTTTGTTACGGGAGATAATCAAAGCTATCTTGTGAATTTTCTGTGTGCTTTGGCTGTACTTCTTGTTATCGGACTGTTTACGTGGTGGAGCACGAGAAAGGTCAGGAAATTTACCCCGGTTGATGCTATCCGCAGCGGTGAAAGCGGAAAGCGCTACAAGAAAAAAGGACTTCTCAGTCTTTCAAAAGGTCATTCCAGACCTGTATTTTTTATGGCAGTCAATGATATTCTCAGCGGATTCAGACATTTTGCAGTCATGAGCGTTACATTTGTTATCGGAATACTGATGATAACCATTATGCTGAATACCATATCGACGCTGCAAAGCCCTAAGCTCCTTGGGTGGTTCTCAATGGCTGAATGTGATCTGGCATTGGAGGACAAAGAAAACACTGAAAAATACAATTCCCCCGACGGTCAGAGGCTCAGAACCGATTATCTAAAGGAAATGGAAAAAACACTTGCAGACAATTGTATACCCGCGCATTGCTTTGCCGAAACGCTGTTCAAATACCCCATACAAAGCGGAGATAATAAAACCGTCACCCTTTCATTTATCGGCTCTAATTCTACCACGGATATGTACACCTACATTGAGGGTACTCCCCCGGAAAATGAAAATGAAATAGCGATCTCTCATCTTATTGCTGAAAGATTGAAGGTGAATATCGGCGATACCGTGACAGTAAAGGTTGGCGGTGAGGAAAAGGAGTTTATGATCTCGGCTCTGTATCAAAGCATGAACAACATGGGCGAGGGTCTGAGATTCAATGAAAAGCTTGAGCTTGATTTTTCCGAAGCTTTGGGATATTTCAGCTATCAGATAAAATACACCGATAACCCTTCTGCAGACGTAATACAGTCAAGAAGGGAAACTATCGAAAAGCTTTATCCTGATTATACCGTCCGCAGTGCCGGCGAATATGTTGACTACTCCGTAAGCGGCGTTTCGGGAATGCTGAGCGACACTAAGAACTTTGTGGTTATGATAGTTATGCTTATCAATATTCTCTTAGTCGTACTTATGGAAAAATCCTTCCTTACAAAGGAGAGAGGAGAAATTGCACTGATGAAGGCTATCGGCTTCAAAAACCGTACCCTAATACTTTGGCAGACACTCAGGGTTGCCATAATTATGGCTGCGGCGGTGCTTATTGCAGTACTGCTCACAGATCCGGCAAGTCAGCTTGCAGTTGGAGGAATCTTCAAAATAATGGGTTCAAAATACATTATATTTGATACAAATATCTGGGAAGCGTATATAATTTATCCCCTTGCAGTATTTGCAGTGACCGTGCTTGCATCATTGATGAGTGCATTGGGAATCAGAAGCATTTCTTCTCAGGAAGTAAATAACATAGAATGAGGTAATTGAAATGAAAAAGATACTTGAAGTAACCGATCTTTGCAAGACCTATGTGATAAACAAAAGACAGAACAATGTTCTGAGAAATGTCAGCTTTTCAGTAAATGAGGGCGAAATGGTAGCAATAATGGGACCCTCCGGCTCGGGCAAAAGTACGCTCCTATATACAGTGTCGGGTATGGACAGCATGACATCAGGTACAGTATTGTTCGGAGAAAAGGATATTTCCGCTCTTAAAGCGGATGAGCTTGCGGCTCTGAGACTTGATGAAATGGGCTTCATCTTTCAGCAGATGTATATGCTCAAAAACCTGAGCGTTCTTGACAATATCCTTCTCCCTGCGCGTCAGTCAAAAGCAAACAACCTTTCCGTTAAAGAAAAGCGTGAGCGAGGACTGGAGCTTATGCGAAAGCTTGACATTGTTGAAGTAGCCGATAACGATATAAACGAGGTGTCGGGCGGTCAGCTGCAGAGGGCATGCATCTGCCGCAGCATGATTAACAGCCCCAGGATAATTTTTGCCGATGAGCCGACAGGCGCGCTCAACCGTCAAAGCTCCAACGAGGTAATGGAGGAGCTTTGCAAAATCAATGCCGACGGCACCACAATTATGCTTGTCACCCACGATGCAAGGGTCGCTGCAAAATGCAGCCGTGTGCTCTATATCGTTGACGGAAATATTCAGGGAGAGTATAATTTAGAGGGAACAGACGAAAGAACCAAGGAACGCGCCCTGAACAACTGGCTGTTGGAGCAGGGCTGGTGATCGGATTTTGGAGTGATAAACAATGGTTGACATTCTTGTAGTTGAAGATAATCTTGAAATGGCAGCGCTGCTTTGTGATTTTCTGAAAGCGGAGGGATATTCCGTACAGAATTGTACAGACGGAGAAAGCTCTTTGAAAGCGTTTGAAGCTGAGGGTGCAAGGCTCGTGATCCTTGATATTATGCTGCCGGGGCTTGACGGCTTTGCAATCTGCCGCAAAATTCGTGAAAACGCCAACACTCCGATAATCATTGTCAGCGCCAAAACCGATAAGGACGATAAGCTGAGCGGTCTGATTCTCGGCGCGGATGATTACATTGAAAAGCCCTATGATATCGATATTCTCCTCGCTAAAATCAAGGGGATATTCACACGACGCTATCAGACCGAGGTGCTGTCCGACGGCTTTCTGAAAATCGACAAAGGCAAGAGGATCGCGTTCAAAGAAAATACACCTCTCGAGTTGACGCAAAAGGAATTCGACTTATTGCTCCTTCTTGCAGAGAATACCGGCAAAACGCTGAACAAGGACTATCTGTTCAATCGGATCTGGGGCTTTGACAGCTTTTCCGAACCGCAGACGCTCACGGTACACATCAAGTGGCTACGACAGAAAATCGAATCAGATCCTAAAAAGCCGGACCATATTTTGACGGTCTGGGGTGTCGGCTACCGATACGAGAGGTAAATCATGAAAAGCTATATAAAATTGGCGGCTGCGGTTATCGCTATCCTGGCGGTGATCTTTGCCGGAGCAAACATCATATTACACTACGAAAACAAGGGTGACGCAGGTCGCCCTTATCGTGTTGAAGCGGAAAGGATCGCTGCGAAAATCGAAAGCGGAGAGGAATATTCTCTCGACGATTACAGCTATATTAAAAACATCGAAATTCAGGAGGATGGTTTTCAGGGCGGCGACAGCGACTATCTTGTAAAGGAGATCCGCGGCAGGCTCTACCGCTTAGATTATTCCTACCAAGTCGATAACAGTGCAGCGATAACAGCCTTTAACTTATGCTTCGGCGTGACAGCGTTGTTTGTCCTTCTTCTATTGCTGTTTTTGTTCATTAAAATTATCCGTCCGTTTGAGAAAATCAGTGCCTATCCCACAGAGCTTGCGAAGGGCAATCTCACGGCACCGCTGAAAGACAGCCGCGACAAATACTTCGGCAAATTCCTGTGGGGACTTGATCTGCTGCGTGAAAAGCTGGAAAGTCAAAAAGCCGCCGAGCTTGCCCTGCAAAAGCAGAATAAGACGATAGTGCTCTCTCTTTCTCACGACATCAAAACGCCGCTGGGCGTAATTGAGTTGTACGCAAAGGCGTTGGAAAAGGATCTGTATAAGGATGAACAGAAGAAACTGGAGGTTGTGCGGAGCATCAACAGCAAGTGCGAGGAGATCCGCGGCTATGTAGACGGCATTGTCAAAGCCTCGAGCGAGGACTTCCTGAATTTAGACGTAAATAACGATGAGTTTTATCTGTCGGCATTGATCGACAAAATCAGGGCGTTTTATACAGATAAGCTCGACCTGTTGAAAATCAACTTTGATGTAGATGATTTTTCTGATTGCATACTATCAGGTGATCTGGAGAGGAGCATGGAAGCTCTGCAAAACATCATTGAAAACGCCGTCAAATACGGCGACGACAAGGAAATCACTATTGCGTTTTCAAGAGAGGATGATTGTCAGCTTATCCATATCCGCAGCAGCGGCTGCACACTCAGTGAAAACGAACTGCCGCACATCTTTGATAGCTTCTGGCGGGGTTCAAATACCGGAAGTCAGAGCGGCAGTGGTCTTGGTCTGTACATCTGCCGCACCCTCATGAGAAAAATGAATGGTGATATTTTTGCTGAAATCCAAAGCGGCTGTATGATCGTGACGACTGTGTTTTCGATAGCATAATAACAGAAAAAGGAACACTGAATATGCATAAAATTCAGTGTTCCTTGTTTTTTGGGTACTCTCAATCGATTACTTTTCTTGTCGTTTTATATCATCCTTATGGAAAGTCGCCATTTGCAGGACGCTTTTTTCTATGCGCATAAAATTTTCCGCTTCATTCCCTGAATTCGGGACAGGAGATCAGCGCGATCTCTTCAATGGTGTGATGCAGCTTTAACACTATATCCGTATCTGCCGCACGGTAATACATTTCTTTTCCGTTACGGCTGGCAACAATAAGTCCTGCGTCTTTCAAAAGTCTCAGATGGTGCGATACCGCCGGACTTGACATATCTGTTGCAGCCGCTATATTGATAACACATTCTTCACAGTGACACAGAAGCCAGAATATTCTGAGCCTGCTCGGGTCGCCAAGCTGCTTCATCGCATCAGCTACGGTTTTTATTGTTTCGACAGACGGCATTCTTTCCGCTATCCTGCTGTCATTATCATTATGATTGTGCGGCAGTGGAATTCTCTTTTCGTTCAATTGTTTTCCCTCCGGAATATCAGAAAATACCATACGATCTATGATATCCATTTTTTAATTACTAATTATATTTTAAAATATCCTATTTGAAAATTCAAGCCCGGTTTATTATTTTTCGGAATTTATTTTTTATTATTCCCTTGACAAATGCATATATAAGTGGTATATTATAATAAACTATTAAATAATCTTTTAATCAAATGATCCTCAGGAGTTGATATTATGAAAAAGACATATAAGATCGAAGTTGACTGCGCAAACTGTGCAAATAAAATGGAGCTTGCAGCAAAAAAGACCGAAGGTGTCAAAGATGCATCTGTTAATTTTATGGCTCTTAAAATGAAGGTCGAATTTCAGGACGGAGCAGATCCCGAGGCAGTTATGGATCAGGTTTTCCGCGCCTGCCGCAAAATCGAACCCGATTGTGAGATCTATTACAAATAATAATTTTGCGCCCTTTTCATCGGGCGCATATTTCACCTTAAACGATTAAACATATACTTAATCGTAATCACAGGAGTGGTCTATATGACAAAAAAACAGAAAAAAACGCTAATTCGTATAATAGTGACGGCAGTAATGACTGTCGGTCTGATATTCACGCCCGTGGACGGCTGGCTCAGGCTTTTTCTTTTCCTCATTCCGTATTTTATTATAGGTTATGATATTCTTATCAAGGCTGTAAAGGGCATTATAAACCTCCAGCCGTTTGATGAATGTTTCCTGATGGCTATTGCAACTATCGGCGCGCTGGTGCTTGCCGTTACCGGGGACGGAGATTATCTTGAAGCAATTGCCGTCATGCTCTTCTATCAGACCGGAGAATGGTTCCAGAGCTATGCTGTCGGAAAAAGCCGCAGGAGCATCAGCGAGCTTATGGATATCCGTCCGGATTATGCCAATATTGAAGAAAACGGAAAGCTTATCCGCGTAGATCCCGATGAAATAGAAACAGGGACTATTATCGTCGTTAAACCCGGAGAAAAGATACCGATCGACGGAGTTGTCACCGAGGGCAGTTCTTCACTTGACGCGGCTGCACTGACAGGAGAAAGTCTGCCGCGCAGCGTCAGCGTCGGAGAACAGGTCATCAGCGGCTGCGTTAATCTCAGCGGCACACTGAGGATCCGCACCGAAAAGGAATTTGAGGATTCAACAGTTTCGAGAATACTTGATCTTGTGGAAAATGCCGGATCGAGAAAATCACGTTCGGAGAATTTTATTACCCGATTCGCAAGGGTATATACACCGGCAGTAGTAACAGGCGCGCTGCTGCTTGCACTGGTCCCCCCGATAATAAGAATACTCTGCGGAACGGAGGCTCTCTGGACTGTATGGCTTTACCGTGCGCTGACATTTCTTGTAATAAGCTGTCCGTGCGCACTGGTAGTAAGTGTTCCGCTGAGCTTTTTTGCAGGCATAGGCAGCGCAAGCCGCGACGGAATACTTATCAAAGGCTCCAATTACCTTGAACAGCTTGCGAAAACCCAGATAATAGCCTTCGACAAGACAGGTACGCTTACCAAAGGGGTATTCGAGGTAACGAAGGTCAGTCCTGCCGGAATAAGCGAAAAGGAGCTTTTGCAGACAGCAGCCGCTGCCGAGCAGTTTTCAACTCATCCTGTTGCAGTTTCCCTGCGAAACAAATCAGGAGATATACCTCAGGATATAATACCTCAGAGCGCAGAGGAAATAGCAGGCTGTGGGATCTGTGCAAAAAGCGGCAAGGATAAGATCTGCGTCGGGAACGGCAAGCTGATGGAACGAATGGGAATTGAATATATCCCTGAAACACAGCCCGGAACGGTAATTTATGTATCAAAGAATGATAAATTCCTCGGAAGTATAGTCATTTCCGATGTGATCCGTCCGACTGCCAAGGGTGCTGTCGAGGCTCTTGAACGCTGCGGAATTGAAAGAGCGGTAATGCTGACAGGCGACAGCAGATCTGCGGCAGAGCATATTGCAGCCATGACGGGAATAAAAGAAATACACAGCGGACTTTTGCCCGAGGATAAGGTCGGGATCGTCGCCAGGCTTATTGAAGAGAAAAAAACAGGCAGAACAGTAGCTTTTGCCGGAGATGGTATAAATGACGCTCCTGTCCTGTCAATGGCGGATATCGGTATTGCGATGGGCGCTATGGGTTCAGACGCCGCTATTGAGGCTGCCGACATCGTTCTGATGGACGACGACCCGATGAAGATAGTCCGGGCTATTTCGATATCAAATAAGTGTCTGAGAATTGTCAGGGAAAACATATGGTTCTCCATAACGATAAAGCTTGTTTGTCTGCTTCTCGGAGCAATCGGTTTTGCTAATATGTGGGTGGCAATATTTGCTGATGTCGGAGTACTTGTACTTGCAGTACTGAATGCTCTCCGCTGCCAGATCCATAGGAACGACGCCGTATAAATACAATAGAAAAGCATTTATTAAGCTCTGGAAAACAGCAAGCTCGTGACTGTAACTTTTATCAGAGGAGCTTAACTGTCATTACAGCAAAAATAACACTGCAAAAATCTGCAAACAGGGCTGCCGGTATCGTGCAGCCTGTTTTTTTGATCCCTGAGGATCCATAATATATCGCAACGGCATAAAAGGTGGTTTCTGTCGATCCTGCCATCACGGAAGCTATCTCCCCTATCTCGCTGTCTGCTCCGAACTGCGACAGCATATTTGAAAGCAGCGCAAATGATCCGCTCCCTGAAACAGGACGTATCAGCCCAAGCGGAATGATCTCGGCAGGAAAGCCCATAGGTGAAAGCACGGGTTCAAGCGCACAGGTCAGTATTTCAAAAAAGCCGGACGAGCTGAGCATTTCAACCGCTATCACAAGTCCTATCATGGACGGCGCAACTGATATAAGGGTATTAATTCCCTCAGCGGCGCCTTCACGGAAGCTTCCGAACAGATCTGTTTTCCGTATTGCACCGTAAATTACTATGCCCGTTATTATCATCGGAACAAGCAGACTGCTTATGTTATCCATTTTTCCTCCTCCGGAATAAGCTTGCAGCCTTTACCGCGGTAATGCCTGCGGCAAGAGCACATGACGAGGCTATCCAGACCTGCGGCAGTATAGAATATGGGTCTGTGCTGCCTGCCGCCGCCCGCAAAGCCGCGCAGGTAGTCGGTATAAGCTGCAGCGACGCCGTATTTATGACCACGAACATTATCATAGAGGGATTTGCCTTATCCCCAAGACGGTTATTTCTCTGCATTTCCTTCATGGCTTTGATGCCGAGCGGAGTGGCGGCATTACCAAGCCCCAGAAAATTTGCCGTAATATTTGCGCTTATCGCTTTCATTGCCTCACTGTCCGCAGGATAGTCGGGCATAAGCCTGCTCAGCACCGGACGAAGAAACCTCGATATATTTCCGGTGATACCACTTTTATCAGCTATCTTCATTATGCCTGTCCACAGGCACATCACACCTGCCATTGATATAAGCAGACGTACCCCTTTGTCCGCACCCTGAGTAACAGCAGCAGCGACCTGATCTGTTCTTCCGGTGAAAAACGAACACAGAAAGCTTGATACGATCATTCCGAGCCATATATATCCGAGCATTTTTTCACCTCCGTTTGATTAATTAAGTTCACAAATAATTCATTTTCTGCTTTATCAAGGTAACAGATCATCACACTACTTTATCTCAAAATAATAATATTTGTAAATATTTGCAAATAATACAGATATTGGTAAAAATGGGATATACGAGCCAAAAATCGACATTGTTTTCACAATATTATTCGTCGTTTTTCTTAAAAAAATGATAGAAATTAATAAGATTTTCCAAAATTGATTTTTTTTCGTATTATTTCCAGTTTATCTATTGACAAACTTTAGTAAAAATAGTACTATTAAATTACAAGAATAATGAGTGCTTGTGAAAGTACCCAGGAAAGGGAGGCAAACAAATTATGAGAGCTATCGGTTGCGTAAGACAAATTGACAAACTTGGCAGGCTGGTACTGCCGGCGGACATCAGAAAATCGCTGAATATTGTCAACGGCGTAGATTCAGTTGAGTTCTTTGTAGACAATGACAGCGTCATAATTAAGAAGTACCGTCCCGCATGTATTTTCTGCAAGTCCGGAGAGAATATTGAGATCTACAAAGGTCAGACAATCTGCAGCTCATGTCTTTCCGAACTGAAAAAAGGCAAGTAATACCAAGCAGATCAAGTGATCCCCCGCATACCAATTCCACCAGCGAAAACGGAGCAAAATTGATTATATAGGGATAAGTTTCGGCTTATCCCTATTAATCATTTATGCGGTTTTTTTACCTGTTATTACCATACAGAAAAATCATGTACCGACACTGTCCGGATCTGATCCGGACAGTCTTCTTTTTATCATATATTCTGCTCAGACGGGTTTTATTCGTAAAAAAACTGTCCCTTGCGCTTTGACACGCAGGGACAGTTTATTGATATTAGTTTTAGTTTGTTGTTTCTGCTCCGGTCGAAATGTTGATGCTGATCTTCGCACCATAGGGCGCCATATCTCCGGCATTGTAGTTTTCGTAACCGATAACTCTGCCTGCTTCAACTGTATCGCTTGAGGAATAATTACCCGGCGATGCAATGAATCCGAGCTGGTTCAGCGAGCTTACCGCAGCTTCCACAGACTGTCCTGCAATAACCGGCAACTCTCTGTTTGCCGAGCCTTTGCTTACCTTGACAACAATAGTTACTCCCTTGTTTGCTTTGGCATTGACCTCTGGGCTTTGCTCTGCGATCTCGCCCTCTTTGTATTTCTCGCTGAAAATATCTTCATTCGCCTTGATAACAGTATATTCGGAATCGGCATTCTGCTTTGCAGCTATATCATTATAATTCTGCCCGACAAGATCGGGAATGAGGATCATATCGGGATCGACGCTTTCCGTAGCTGAGGATTCAACCGATTCCTCTGTCGGCGTATTTATAATGAAACCGAAACTGCTATCCGGATGGCTTTTGATCCACATGATACCGGCAACCGCAAGTATCAGCAGACACATCAGCACCGAAAGTATTCCCCACATATATCCGGGGATACCGCCCTTTTTGGGAGTATACTCATTTGCAGCCTGATTCTGCATTGCGCTGCGGTTAGCCTCGGTACGCATTGCCTTTACGGTAGGAGCAGCAGAAAGCTGACTGCGCATTTCCTCGAATGTAGCAATACGGTTCTTGGGTGAGACCTGAAGTCCGCCTGCAAGCGCCGTTACAACGTGAGAAGGAAGGCGCTTGAACACCGCTGTCGGAATCGGGAGCTTTCCGTCAGGCTTGCGGTCGCAGCTGTTTTCGGGAAGTCTGCCCGTAAGCGCATAGAAAAGCGTTGCAGTAAAGCCGTATATATCGGTAGCCTCGGTAAGCTCCGCACTGTCCATATACTGCTCCATAGCAGCACAGCCGTCCATAAGCTCAGGCTCGAAATTCGTGCCGGAACGGCGGATATCGTCGATAGCAAAGCCCGTCAGACGAAGCTTGCCTGCCGTTGTGACGCATATGTTTTCGGGAGAAACGCCGTAATGTCCTATTCCCGAGGAATGAAGTGAGGATAATGCTGAAATAAGCGGCATGAAAAGTTGTCTTGCCGTATTCCAGTCCACACTTCCGCCTCTTCTCTCGATAAATTCGGTGAAGGGAATGGAATCGTAATATTCCTCTACAGTGTATGAAACGCCGTTTTCGGTGAAGATATCAAAGATAGGCGCAACAGCAGTCAGCTCACGCATTCTTGCTATATTGCGGTAATAGCTGAGAAACTTGTCATTCAGCTCCTTATACCTTTCTTCATATCCGCCCCTGATAACAACATTGGTTTTGCCCTTGGCTCTGCCGCAGATACCGGCAGGCATGAATTCGTGTATGATGACAGGCGAATGCGTAGTTTCACTGTATCCGAGATAACGGGTACCCTCTGCATTATTGTCGATCTTTCTGCCGACGAGATAGTTGTCCTGCTGGAGCTTTACTCCAAGCGGGAGAAACGGCGCCGGCTGTTCGGTAGAACGGTCAAAGCCGCACAGCGGACAGATCTGTTCGCCGAGATTTTCCTTCATACAGCCTAAACAAAGCTGTGCCATATTGATACCGCCATTCTCCGTACCTGTTTTCTTTGGAATAATGCGGCGGTACGGATTCCGCAATATCCTGACCTGACAGACGCCGTTAAGACGTCCGATAAATATCTGTTTGATGCCGGTTTGCCGGAATACTTGATTATCTGATAGAAAACAGTCAGCTTTTGCGATAGTTCAGGTTAATGCACCGTCGGCGTACTCAGCCTCGTCCTGCATAAAATATCCCCGCAGATCAAAGTATGCTTTCTATCGGAAATCAGTATAAAATTCCGCTCAGAAAATTATACCATAAACACCGCGTAAATTGCAAGTTTTTGGTGCTCAATGTTCCTTATGATTACAAAATTGTAAATTTAAACGGAAATATGACTTGAATTTTTTTACAAAATATTGATTTTGTATTATGATTTGCACAAATCTAACAAATAATACATTATTTATTTGACATATACGCTAAGGATTGGTAAAATAAAAACTATCCGGAGGTCAGAAAAATGATTTACTTACTTGAAAATACAGACTCGCTCGGCGAGGATTTTATCAGCTCTGCTATAGACGGGCTGAGTCTGCAAAGACTGAAAAGACTTGACACGCTCCGCATTGAGTCCGACAAGATAAACTGCGCGGCGGTTTATCTTATGCTCAGATATGCGCTTAAAGCGGAATACGGAATAACTGAAGCTCAGGATTTTATTTTCGGCAAAAACGGAAAACCATATCTTAAAGACAAAAACGGGATATTTTTCAGTATGAGCCACTGCCGCAATGCCTGTGCCTGCGTTGTCGCAGATAAGGAAACTGCTGCCGATATAGCTGATCTGCGCAGGATATCCGACAGGACAGCGAAATACTTTTGCACCGACGAAGAGCTCAGGATCGCAAATGAAAGTGAAAACAAGGACGAAGAGCTTGTCAGACTATGGGCAATGAAGGAATGTTATTCCAAGCTTGACGGCAGCGGACTGCATCTGAATTACAAGGAAATAGGCGACAAGGAAACCTCAGATCTCAGAATAATACGCGGCGAACGCTATTATGCTGCCTTCTGCACCGATTCAAAGGAAGAACCGGTATATCTTACGCCGGAAAAGATACTGAATTACAATTTCAGTGCAAGATAATTATTCCCCGGAGCGGAGCACCGCTTTCCGGGGATATCGTTTCCCCTCTCCCCTCATTTTCACCGAAAAAGCAACAGATTTTTATTAATAACAGTAACATTCATCTATTGAAGTTCGGACTCAGTCATTATATAATAGTTATCGGGTGGATATCCCATAGTTTTTTTGCAAAGGAGTGATCGTTATCGAACGATTTTTCGGAGCAATTCTGGATTATTTCAAACGCACGGACAAAACATTCTGGCTGCTGTCCCTGACCGCATCGCTGTACGGCTGTATACTTATTGCAAGCCTGCAGAGAGGCGGAGATGTCAATTTTCTGCGAACGCAGATAATTGCCGTAGTCATAGGATATACTGCCGCCATTATCATATCTCTGATGGATTACAATTTTATAGCGCGGTGCTGGTGGCTTATCGGCGGTGTCGCGCTGGCGCTCACCTTTTCGGTATTCTTCATAGGAATGAGAGTCGCCGGTACTGACGACGTAGGCTGGATAAAGCTTCCGGGAGGAATGACCTTCCAGCCCTCGGAACTGACAAAGATCTGTTTCATCATAACCTTTTCAAAGCATCTGTCGTATCTTGTCGAGCATGACAGGCTGCGCACCTTTATCGGAGTAATGTCGCTTGCTATCCATGCCGGCGTTCCCGTAATTCTTATCCATATGCAGGGTGACGACGGAGCCGCTCTTGTATTTGCGTGTATGTTTCTCATAATGACCTTTGCCGCAGGAGTTCAGCTAAGATATTTCATTTTCCTTTTTGTTGCTCTTATTGCTGCGGTACCTCTGGTCTGGTCAAAAATGATGAACAGCGATCAGAAAAACAGACTTCTCGTCCTGTTCAGCAATGATAATGAAATGCTGCGTACATACGGCTGGCAGCAGTATCAGGGAAAGATCTCCATTGCATCAGGCGGATTATTCGGAAAAGGTCTTTTCAACGGTCCGAGAGTAGAGCGTGATGTTGTACCCTATCAGGAGAATGATTTTATATTTACGGTGGCAGGAGAAGAACTCGGTATCGTCGGCTGCGCCGCAATACTCCTGTTGTTCGCTCTTATGCTTTTCAAGACGCTCAAGACCGGACATGACGCCTGCAATCCGCTCGGAAGATTCATCTGCATAGGTTTTTTCTCCCTTATAATAACTCAGGTAGTCATTAATCTCGGAATGGTGCTCGGACTTCTCCCGGTCATCGGTATAACTCTGCCGTTCTTCAGTTCGGGAGGATCATCTGTGGCGTGTCTGTATCTTGGAGTAGGGCTTGTCCAAAGTGTTTATATGCACCCGACTGACGGCAGAGAAAAGCCTGTAAGGGTCGAGGTTTCCAAGACGATACAGGGAAGCATTTTCGCGCCGTAATAAAGGAGATATGATAGATGGTTGCTGTGATCGGCACTGTAATAGCAATTATCATGATAGGAATAACGGTACTGTCGGCAATAGCAGTCTGTGCTGCCGTATATGCGGTATGGCTTTTCAACATATTTATGACGGCAATGGTATTTATCTTTCCTGTATGTGCGATTTTCCATTTCCTGATATGGTTTTTCATGGACAAAGCCGGACTATTCAGCAAATTCGATGGAAAGAAAAAATACATTTTCACAGGGATAAAGATCTATCTGATATTCATGTCAGTATTTTTTCTGATAATGTTTACCACAAGTCTGGGATATCTTCTGTTCCTGAGATTTGAACCCATAATGATACCGTGATTTTTCAAAAGGAGGATATCAGAGCATGGGTGTTGTATTTTTTTTATGCTTATTTCCGATTTTCGCGGTTATATTGCTTTTATATTTCTTTCTGGAGCTGTTTTCAAGGATATTTGTTCTCATGGCGCCGCAGATATTCATTGCCGTACTCGCCGCATATTTTCATCTGAAAAAGAAAAATGTTTTCAGGAAATATGAAAGCAAACGTTTCAATGCGGCTGCTGTCACATTACGCGTTGTCATGATTATTTACATGATTTTCAATCTGATACTTTTCATGATATGCCTTGGATATCTTTTTTTCTGTAGATAGGAAATCTGCGCCGGAGGATTATTTTTAAAATGCAAATCACCTATAAAGCATTTTTCCTCTTGACAAAACGGAACAGTTATAATATAATTTATAAGCTGACAGTTATTATTGCAACTGTTCCGCATAATATCGAGGTGTAGCGCAGTTGGTAGCGCGCCTGCTTTGGGAGCAGGATGTCGCAGGTTCAAGTCCTGTCACCTCGACCAAAGCGAAAATCCTGACACGGCGTGTCGGGATTTTTGCTTTGTATTATTCATTTTTAAGTTTTCAGTTTTAAGTCTTCAGTTTAACCGTAGCACCGCCTGTGGCGGCTAAATGAATACTGAAAACTTAATACTGAAAAAATAATAATGATTGTGTAACCTCAGCTTTTTCCGGTATATATAGTCAGTGATGACCGACAGTACCGTGAAAATAATATAGATCCGATCCCATAAATTCAACAGGGATTGATAATAATATGTTTTTTTATTCATTTTTAATTTTTGAGCCTTCACGGTATTTGTATCATTTTTTCTGCCGATCATCCCAATATATATTTTTGTACTGTCCGGATCATGGGGCTTTATTCTTTTATATTGTCCATTTTTTGGGGTACAGTTTAACCGTGAAAGAAAAAAGTTTACTGCATGAGTTCAGGTCCGATATTTATCTGATGAAAATACCTTCTTACATTCGTATCACAGCGTACTGCCGCCGCACCCGATTCCGCGTTCTGCTTTTGCAGGACGCAATTTTTTTACGCGCAGCAAGTGATTTTTTCTTTGTGCGGTGGTGTCTTAAACGGGCGCAGTTAAGGGACGTTCTTTTTACGGAACGTCCCTTGATTCATGTTCTGATCAATTCAGATCAAATTTGCTGTTGTTATCATCTGCGAATATCTCGAAATCCTCCTGCGGCAGGGGCTTTGCAAAATAATAGCCCTGGAAAAGCTTGCAGCCCATATCCGAAAGCTCCGAATACTGCTGTACGGTTTCTACGCCCTCTGTAAGAGAAACAATATTCAGTTCGTCTGAAAGCTTGATGATATTCTTGATTATCGTATGCGCCTTTTCATCATGTTCATCAGAACCTGCAAGGAATTTCATATCAATTTTAAGTACATCAACGGGCATATCCTTGAGAAGATTAAGAGATGAAAATCCGCTGCCGAAATCGTCCATCTCAACAATGAAGCCTGCCCTGCGAAGCTCATCAAGCTTGCTGAATTTCTCGTCAACATCAGTCATCATAACGCTTTCGGTTATCTCGACCCTGAGCTTTGCGGGGTCTATATCATATTCCCTGACAAGACTCGTAAACTCGGTCACAACATCAATGAAGTAGAAATCCTTCGGGGATATATTTACGGAAATAAACATATCCTTTTTTTCTTTTTTCCAATCAGATAGTATCTGACAGGCGCAGCGCCATATGCATTTGTCAACCTCAATGATAAGACCGTTGCGCTCCAGCGTAGGAATGAATTTATACGGAGCAAGAAAGCCTTCATACGGGTGGATCCATCTCGCAAGCGCCTCTGCGCCGACGACCTTGCCGTATCTGTCCGTGATAGGCTGCAGATACGGTCTGATCTGTCCCGTACTGATCGCTTCGTTCAGTCCGGCAGTAATACGCTGATCCCACAGAACCTTTTCACGCATTTCTTTGCCGTAATATGCAATATGTTTCTTATAATTATCGTTTATTGTGGAAAGCGCAAGATGTGCTCTGTCGAACATTACCGAAACATCAAGCTCGTTATCAAGAACCTCATACACACCCAGATGCACAAGCAAACGGTGCTGGAGATTTCCGTCCTTGACGGTAAAATCCATCAGATCTCTTTCGATCCTCTGTCTGTCTTTTTCAAATGCTTCTTTCGGGATCAGTACGCCGAAGGTATCACCTACAAGTCTGCCGTATACGCTTTTTTCCGGAACGTTTGCCCTGATCCAGTCCGCAAGCTGCTGCAGCGCCAGATCTCCGAAAGACGTACCGAAAATATCGTTTACTATCTTGAAATTCTTTACATCAACATATACAGCATAATATTCTGTTTCATCTTCGTTTTTGATGGTTTCGCGGATCTTATCATACAAATGCTGCTTGGTAAACAGATCCGTCAGGCTGTCGTGATTTGATGCATATAGCTCATTCTGTATCTTTTTCTCGTTCTCGGTGACATCACGAATAACAAGGAACGAACCTGCAAGATGCTTTTTGTCCTCTTTTACAAAATGATTTTCCACAACATAATATTCAGCGTCGTCACCTGAACCGATTATGTATCTGTCCGTCCAATCCTCCCTTGTGAATTTACGGGAACCGAACTTTTTTTTGAGTGAAGCGGAAACCTTTTCAAGCTCCTTCTTTTTAAGCCCGATAATATTCATACCATTTTCATTTGCCCATATGCATTTGCCGTACTGGTCATAGACAAACAAGCCTTCGCTCATTCCGGCAGCTATATTAGACAACATTCTGTCCAGCAGCCGCAGCGGACGGTAACGTATTGACAGATAATAAACGATCAGTCCGAAAACACCGTATCCTACCATAGAACGGTCAACAGGTCTGCCAGAAATAATATAGAACGACTGCCATATCCCTATGAATATCAGCGACAGCAGTATGATAGAATATCGTTCCCTGTATATTTTTGCCGTTCTTATCACACAAATCACAAATATGAGTATGACACACAAAAATACAAAGTAGTCTATGATCCTGTGTACCATCTGTCCCCAGAATGGTACAAGTTTATAATATGTCATTCCCTGAACTTCTATTGGTTCAAGATTGAAGGCATGACCGAAGAAAAGGTTGCAAAACAACTGCACTGCATCAAAAGAGAGGATAATATACATCAAAGTCGGCTTGCGCTGTCCGTTGCCTATACCCTTGCAGTAAGCATCGGTAAAGAAAACCAGCGCCGCCATTACAAAATCCATTCCGATAAAATATATGTAGCTGCCGATCAGCGACAGCCATTTTGTCGTTGAACAGATTATTATGAAATTTCCTATTATCGGAGGGATCAGCGACAGATCAAATAATGTGAGCGGTTTTGCTATTGACTTGCCGCTTTTCATGCTCTTTGAAGCGCAGATAACCAGCGCTACTATAAGCACCAGAAAAATCATCGGAAATCCGATACGCATTGTCATGAGAAATCACCTTTAATTATATCAGAATACACAATAATCTTGTAATAATTTTCACAGAAGAACATAGAGCAAGCTCATCTGTTTTTTATGTGAATTTTCTCAGCGGTAACTTCCGTTTTTCATTTTGAACAGCATCTTTTCAGCATACATTGCCTGATCTGCGCGCTTGAATACAGATTCCACCGTATCGCCCTCTGCATAGACTGCAAGACCGACAGCCGCGCAGAATCTCTTATGAGGAGGAACCGACGTATTCTGGTAACTCTTTATAAAATCTTCTCTTGCCTGACTTACAAGAGCGTCCCTGTTGCGGTAATCCTCACCCATAAGTATTACTACGAATTCATCTCCGCCGACTCTGTACAGCGGTGAATTTCTGAATGCTCTTGTTACTATCTGACAGCTTCCCTTGATATATATATCACCGGATTCATGTCCGTAATAGTCGTTTATATATTTCAGGTTGTTAAGGTCGATCATTGCAATAGCAAATTTAGCCGAACCCTTTTCTATATTCTTTGCAAGCGAATTGATCTTTCGGATATAAGCGTTCTTGTTTCCTACCTGAGTAAGCTCATCGCGGTAAGCCTTATCGCTGACTTTCTCAAGCTGTTCCTTCTTATCCTTATTTTCAGTTTCCACCTGACGGAGAATATCAAGATAACGCTGCTTGTCCTTTTCCAGCCTTGCCTTATCATCAAGGAAGTCGATAAAGCTGACCTGGATAGAACGGATTATCTCATATATATCTGTTATCTCATCATTTTTCTTCAGATAGAGATTGATAACGCCTGGCTTATTATAATCTATATTATCATCATCTGAGGGTTCAAATTTTTCGGGATCGAATTTTTTGGATTCCTCCGTAATACGCTTGAAGGGCTTTGTAAAGAACAGATTGAAGATTATAAGCGTCAGTATATATGCAAACACTGTAAGACCGAGTGAAACAAGTCCGAAAATAAGAAGCTGCGTTGTTCTTTCACCAACAATTGTTTCCATATCAAAGTCACAGCCGATATGACATACTATATTGCCCTGTGAATCACATACCGGCGCATAGGCAGAGCAAAGCCAACCCCATTTGCTGTTATTGATTGCAGGCTCGATCTTTTTTGATGTATCGACGCCGATAAGCCCGGATTCCCTGTCCTGATAATTACCTGTTTCATAAAGGGGATTATCATAATCGTCAACAAGGTACATATCATAATATGCCGAGCTGTCCCCGAGAACAATAATATAAAGATATTTGATATCGTCCATATTATCAAGGTAATTGCACATTTCCTTGCGTGTTTCGGCATACTTGTCCCACAGACCCTTATCCTTCAGATATTTCTCAATTGCGGATTCATCGTCTTTCATAGAAGCGTCATTGCGCAGCGCCTGAAACTCTTCCGATTCCACAGTCCTGCGAAGCTCGGATAAAAATTCCGGATCAACGAGAGTAGCATAGTTTTCCGCAGAATTGTATGTCATACGCTTGATATAACTGTCATTCTGTTCAACATTGATAAAATACGACAGCAGAGCTATCGAGACAGAAATGACAAATACTATCAATGTCACAAATATTCGCATTTTCATACCAATAGTAATACGTTTCTTCTTCACGATGCATCAAACCCCTTTTTCCGTTTGAAATGATAACTTTTTCATAATATCCGAAAACATACAATTTTTTCCGGACATTCAGCACTGCGGATCACTCATAATACCTGCAGCATAAGCACTGATACAAGTATTAATATACATCTTTTACTACTTTTACTATTTTACTATATTATCCCTCAATAGTCAATCATTCTTTGAGAAAAATAACAAAATATGTTGAAAATATATAATTTCTTTTTATACAATTTGCCGATAATCACCCATAATTCTCCCGATAAAACAAGCTTTCACTAAAATATTCACATTTATACAGCCGAAAAAACAGTTTATACAGTCATTTTTGTCACATTTTCATTTATTATCAATAGAAAAACAAAAAACTAATTTCTTGTTTTTGTTTATTTTTAACCATAAAATAGTAAGATAAACTGAAAATAGTTTAGGACTGATGCAAAAAAACGATACATCAGTCCTGTATAATTACTTTAATTTTTTCCTGTATATATATTATGCGTCCTTGCTTTTTCAATAAAATCTGCAAGTATTCCCTCTTCGAGAATCGAGGTGCACAAGGCTTCATCGAACTGCTGTGCGATATCCTGCGCGTTCCGGATATTGTCATTTTAACGGAAACGATTTCCCCCATCTATATACATTTTATCCTAAAAATTATCAGTTACAGAATAATAATCAACAGTTTTATACAGAATTTATTGATTTCTGCGGCCATTTGTGATATTATATTGTTTATATAAAATATGTTCGGAGGGATCGTTCTTGCAGGAACTGCTTAAACGTAATAAGGGGCTGCGAAGGAAAATTTTAATAGTTGATGATGAGTTCATAGAAAGAGAAATACTCGGATATATGCTCAGCGATCAGTATGAGGTATTCTATGCCGATAACGGAAAAGCTGCTCTCGAGATAATCAAAAAAGAAAAACTTACGCTTTCCCTTGTCATTCTTGATCTGCATATGCCAGAGCTTGACGGCTATTCCCTTCTTAAAATATTGAGAGCTGATTCCGAGCTAAGACGTATCCCGGCTATCGTTCTCACCTCGGAAAAGGGAGCGGAGGTTAAAAGCCTGCGGCTCGGAGCTGCCGACTTCATTACAAAACCCTATGATATCCCCGAAGTCATTCAGGCAAGAGTACAGCGATCCATTGAGCTTGCCGAGGACAGCATCATAATACATGAAACAGAAAGAGATGAACTGACCGGTCTGTTCCATAAGGAATTCTTTTTTGAATACGGCAAAAGACTTGATATTCAGAACCAGAATATGCCAATGGACGCCATCGTTGCAGATATCAACCGTTTCCATCTCGTAAATGAACTTTACGGCAGAAACTACGGCGATGAAATGCTCAAAAAAATAGGCAGGGAAATTCATCAGCTCGTTGACAAGATCGGAGGTCTTGCCTGCCGCAGCGACAGCAACTGCTTCTGCGTATACCTCCCCCATTCCGACGATCTGAAAGAAAAGCTTGCAGCTTATATAGAAAAATTTGATGAGCTGATCGGTGATAAAAAAATCAGCGTCAGAGTCGGTGTATATTTAGACGACGGAAACGATCTCAATATGGAACAGCGTTTTGACCGCGCAAGACTTACCTGCCGCAAGCTCAGGAACAGCTATTCCAACTGCTATGATTTCTACAGTGATGAACTGCATGAAAAAGAGCTCCATTCCGAGCGTCTTATCAATGATATGGATACCGCTCTTGCTGAAAAACAGTTTCAGGTATTCTATCAGCCAAAATACAATATAACAGGCGACAGACCTGTTTTAGTCAGCGCAGAGGCTCTTATAAGATGGTTCCACCCCGAACTCGGCAGAGTCAATCCCGGAGAATTCATCTCCCTGTTCGAGGACAACGGACTTATACAGAAGCTTGATACATATGTCTGGAATGAGGCCGCCGCTCAGGTCAGAAAATGGAAGGATAAATTCGATATGTATGTCCCCGTTTCGGTGAATGTTTCAAGAGTCGATATTTTCGATCCGAAGCTTCCTGAAATACTGCAGGATATTATCGCGAAAAACGAACTTCCGATCGAAAAGCTGCTGCTTGAGATCACTGAATCCGCTTATTCGGATAATTCAAAACAGCTGATAGATACCGTTCAGGGGCTGCATGAAAACGGTTTCAGGATAGAAATGGACGACTTCGGCAGCGGATATTCTTCTCTGAATATGCTGACATCACTTCCGATAGACGCTCTGAAGCTCGATATGAAATTCATAAGGAATATGTGCGCCAACCACAAGGACTGCCGTCTTGTCGGGATAATGATTGATATAGCAAGACTGCTTGAGGTCCCCGTTATAGCTGAGGGCGTGGAAACAAAGGAGCAGCTTGATATACTGAAAAAACTCGGCTGTGATATTATTCAGGGTTATTATTTCTCAAAGCCGCTGCCGGCTGACGAATTTGAGGAACTGATAATTAAAGAAAAAGAGGTAAACAAACATGCTGACAATTGATACTCTGAAGGAATTCGGCGCTGACACAAGCGAGGGGCTTGCCCGCTGCATGAACAACGAAAGCTTTTATCTGATGCTCGTTAAAAAGGCCACTCAGGATAAAAGGCTTGAACTGCTTGAACAGCAGATCATAGACAAAGACCTTGACGCCGCATTTGAATCCGCTCATATGCTCAAGGGAATGTATGCCAATCTTTCACTCACACCGCTTACTAAGCCTGTCAGCGAAATGACGGAACTTCTTCGCAGCAGAACTGATACCGATTATTCCGCGTTACTGAATCAGGCAAAGGAGAATTTTGCAAGACTTTGCAGTCTGTGATATTCTTCGCAAGGAGGGCTGAAAAATGAACTCAAAACCTGCCGTTATGGTTCCGAAAAAGAATCTTTCTTCACTGGACGTATGGGCTATCGCCTTCGGCTGTATGGTCGGCTGGGGCTCGATGGTAATGCCGGGCACCACGTTCCTTCCTGTTGCAGGGCCTGCCGGTACGATCATTTCCATGACAATCGGAACGGTCATAATGCTCATTATCGGTCTGAATTTTGCATATCTTATGCATAAGATACCAAAGCCCGGAGGAATATATACCTACACAAAGGAAGCTTTCGGACGCGACCACGCTTTCATCAGCTCATGGTTCCTGTGCCTTTCATATCTTACAATAGTATTCCTCAACGGTACGGCGCTTTTTATCATTCTGCGCACCTTATTCGGTGATATTGTAAGAACAGAATATTTTTACGAGATCTCCGGCAATAAGATCTATCTCGGTGAGATCATCGCCTCGGTAGTTTCCCTTGCAGGAATAGGCATCCTTTTCCTCGCTGCAAGGGCTGTATTGCGCAGGTTCCACACCCTGCTTTCATTATTGCTTATTACCGGAATCATGATCCTCGCTGTAATCTGTATTCCCCATGCCGTCAGCAGCGGCGTACTCGGTAATTTCGGCTCCTCAAATACCAATGCGCCCTACGGTATTTTCAGTATCGTATTTCTGGCTCCGTGGGCTTTCGTGGGCTTTGACGTTATCACATTTGAAACCTCATTTTTCCGCTTTCCTGTAAAAAAATCAAAAACGATCATTATCACCTCGATAATAATTGCAGGGATAGCATATACCGCAATGGCGATCGTAGGCGTTTCGGCTGTGCCTGACGGTTATTCAAACTGGGGAGAATATATCTCCGACCTCGGAAACCTCTCGGGAATGGAAGCCGTTCCTACTTTTTACGCAGCAAAGACATATCTCGGAAACACCGGGCTTGTCATTATCGGCATAACTGCCCTTGCTGCTGTCCTTACAGGCATAATCGGAGGTTACAGGGCTACAATAAGGGTTCTCAATACAATGGCCAACGACAAGATCCTTTCAAGCCCGTTTACAAAAATGACCTACAGTATCATTTTTGTAATGCTGCTTTCGATAGTCCTTTCCCTTCTGGGAAGAAATACTCTGAACTGGTTCGTTGATCTTACCTCCTTCGGCGCAATAGTGGCTTTCGGATATACCTCCGCAGCAGCTTTCAAACTTGCTAAAAAGGAAGACAACCGTAAGATCCGCATTACGGGTATTATCGGAACATTGATCTCAGTCGTATTCGTAATAGTTCAGCTCGTCCCCCATCTTACCGCAATGGAGGCTATGGGAAGCGAAGCCTTCCTGCTCCTGTCATTATGGTGTCTGCTGGGCTTTGTATTCTACTGGAGAACTCTCACCCATACGACAGAATCAAGCTATAACGGAATTTCCACATCAGGAGTAGTTCTGTTTGCCCTGCTTATGTATTCCGCAATAATGTGGCTTGCAAAAAAGCTTGCGTCAAGGGATAATATAGATGAGATAAAAAGTCTTATCGTTTTCGGCGGCACGGTCATGATGATAATTATTTTCATCGGACTTGTTGTTATGCTCTATATCCAGAATATCGTCCGCAAAAAGCATGAGGAAGCGGAACACGAAAAGATCCGCGCTATTGAAGGCAGCAATGCCAAAAGCAAATTCCTTTTCAATATGTCGCATGATATCCGCACACCGATGAATGCGATCATCGGATATACCGATCTTGCGCTGAAGGAACCTGCTTCACCGAAGGTGCATGATTATATCTCAAAGATAAAACGCTCAAGCAGGCATCTCCTTACACTGATAAACGATATCCTTGAAATGAGCCGCATTGAAAGCGGCAAAATGGAAATAATACCCGAGCCTGCCGATCTGTGTCAGGTCTTTGAGGGCATAAGGGAATTATTTGATGAACAGATGAAACAGAAGAATCTTGATTTCACCGTTGAGGTCAGGGATATCAAGGATAAATATGTTCTCTGTGATATAAAAAGCTTTAACCGCGTTATCATCAATCTCCTGAGCAATGCTTACAAATTCACCCCGGATGGCGGAAGAATATGCGCATCTATCACTCAGACAGGCAATGCGGAGGACGGAAGCGGTATTTACAATATCAGTGTCAGGGACAGCGGTATGGGTATGTCAAAGGAATTTGCCGCTAAAATGTTTACTCCCTTTGAAAGAGAAAGAAGCTCGACTGTCAGCAAGATCGAAGGTACCGGTCTGGGACTTTCGATAATGAAAAGCATAGTTGATCTTATGGGCGGATCTATTGAAGTCGAAACTGAACCCGGAAAGGGTACTGAATTTATCCTTCATATGCAGTTCGGTCTTGCAAGCGAGGAAGAGATCGCTGAATTGAAAAATGTCAGGGAAGCTGAACCGGCAGAAGGAATTGATTTCACCGGCAAGCGCCTTTTGCTCGCAGAGGACAATGAGATCAATCTTGAGATAGCGACCATGATACTGACACAGGCAGGTTTCATCGTTAACACTGCCGAAAACGGCAAGGACGCTCTTGATAAGCTTTCCGCATCGGCGCCCGGATATTATGACGCTGTTCTTATGGACATACAGATGCCTGTTATGGACGGCTATACCGCAACAGGAAAAATACGCGCGCTCGAAGACAAAAAGCTTGCATCTGTCCCGATCATCGCAATGACTGCGAACGCCTTCAAGGAGGATATCGAAGCCGCAAAGAACGCAGGAATGAATGCTCATATTGCAAAGCCTATCGACATTGCGGCGCTGATGAAAACACTTTCAGAGGTTCTGACAAAATAAAATACTTTCCCGTACCGCATTTATGATCACACAGCCTGCGGTACGGGTTTTTCTGTTACTCTTTGAAATAATTATATTTTATCTATTGACTGATAGTGCAGAATATAATATAATTTTAAACAAAGGAGCATTATTATTATAATAATTATATAAAAAAACTTTCACATTATCGGTTTTTTGGAAAATGACCGGATAGTTATAAGGAATTAAAGATAATCTGCAGAAAAAATCGGAAAAAAGAAGGAGTGTTATCATTATGGACAGAGCACTGACAGAACAGGAGTTTCTTGAACGCTTTGACAACGCAATTAAAAACAAACATATTTTCATAACTTACCAGCCAAAGATCAACCATTCTACAGGAAGAATGATCGGCGCCGAAGCTCTTATGAGATGGAAAGATCCCGAATACGGTATGCAGTATCCTTCTGATTTTATTCCCGTTCTGGAAAAGCATGATCTTATATACCGCGCCGATCTTGCGGTATTCGACAGCGTCTGCGATTTTATAAAACGCTGTATTAATGCCGGGATCGATCCTGTTCCGATCTCAGTCAATATGTCAAGATATGATATCTACAGAAAAAATTATGTTGATGAGATCGAAAAGATAAGAAAAAAATATGATATTCCGGTAAAATATCTCCATGTCGAAGTAACCGAAACCTCCGCCATAGGTGGAATGGAGCTTGTTTCGGGAGTGCTGAAACTACTTCATGAATACGGCTATATAGTTGAAATGGACGATTTCGGCAGCGGATATTCCTCTCTGAACGTCCTGAAGGATCTTCCGGTCGATGTGATCAAGCTTGATATGCGTTTCCTCAGCGGAGATATCGGCGGACGCGGCGGCACGATCATCAGCGCGATAGTGCAGATGGCAAAATGGCTCGGCACTCCGGTAATTGCCGAAGGCGTCGAAACCATGGAGCAGGCTGATTATATGAAAAGCATAGGCTGCAAATATATACAGGGGTATCTGTATTCCAAGCCTGTGACCGAGGATATTTTCCTGAAAAAAATATTGAAGCTTGAGCATGAACCGCTTACACCTGCTCTCGATCTTGTTACTGCAATGGACGCAGGGAAATTCTGGGATCCGCGGTCTATGGAAACTCTGATATTCAATAATTTCGTCGGAGGAGCTGTTATTTTCTCCTACCAGAACGGCAAGGCGGAAATCATCAGAGTAAATAAAAAATATGTCCGTGAGATCGGTATGAATATGCTTGAGCAGGAAATCCTCAACACCGATCCTTTTCAGGGAATGGACGAGAACAACCGCAGGATATATTCCGATGCACTTGAAAAAGCAATCAATACAAATGACGAGGTAGTGTGCGAAACATGGCGCATGATCTGCTCGAAAACCTGCGGCGAGGATAAGATATGTGTCCGCAGCTACATACGCATGATCGGCAAAACCGAAAATCAGTATCTTTTCTATTCAATGGTGCATAATATTACTGCCGAAAAAACACGCTTTAACGAATTGTACGAGAGCGATCAGCGTTTCCGCCATGCAAGCGAACAAGCAAACGTCTATGCATGGGAAGTTGACATCGGAACGAAAATCATGCACCCCTGTTTCAGATGTATGCGCGACCTGAATGTTCCTCCTGTAGTAAACAATTATCCGGAGCCTGTTATCGAAAGCGGGTTATTTCCTCCGGAAACAGCTGATATGTACCGTGAATGGATGAGAAAGCTCGAAACGGGAGAGGTCGATAATCTTGAAGGGATAATACCGCTTACTGTCGGAAGGATACCGTTCTACGTAAGATATACACTTGAACGCGACGAAAACGGAAAGCCGCTGAAAGCTTACGGTTCGGCTACTCTTGTTATTGATGAAAATGAAAACGAAAACAAATAAAACATAAAACAAAACCACCCGTTCACGGAACGGGTGGTATTTTTTATGCCATAGACCTGACAAAATCCTCATGATTTTTCCAGACGGAAGCTCCGCCCTGCTCATTCATCTTGTAATCCTTGTCATCATCTATCATCTGTATCATTATCTCAGCAGCCTTGGGATCAAACTGAGAACCTGTACATCTGATTATCTCGGCGCGTACAGCCTCCTGTGAACGCGGCTTTGAATATGTTCTCGTTGAAGTCATTGCGTCATAGCAATCCGCAACACAGATTATCCTCGCCGCCTCGGGAATATCCTCCCCTGCCAGTCCGTCAGGATAACCATTGCCGTTGTATCTTTCATGGTGCCAGCGCGCTCCTACAGCAAGCTCGGGTATTTCGGATATAGCATGGAGAATATCATATCCGATAACGGTATGCTTCTTTATCTGTGCAAATTCATCATCAGTAAGACGGGAGGTCTTGTTCAGTATTTCCTCACTAACGCCTATCTTGCCGATATCATGCACAAGTCCCATCTTATATATCTTTTCCTGCTCTTCGCGGCTTTTACCCATACGGCGCGCTATCTCGGCGGAGTATTCAGCAACTCTTCCCGAATGACCGTTTGTATAGCGATCCTTTGCGTCAACCGTCTTTGACAGAGCGATCATCATTTCAAAGGAAAGCCTGTCCGCTCTTGCTGTCTGTATGCCGACCTCACGTTTAAGACCCGTCTGCGCTTCATAAAGGTCTGTATTGTCATGCATTACGAATATTGTACCCGAAACCGATTCTCCCCAATAAAGAGTTTCAGCCCTCGCAGTAAATATCTTTTCCTGGATAGGTATAGGCTTATTTTCCAGAGCTGCCTCCTGCAGGGTACTGACTACCTCCGACTTTTGCTTTTCGAGCTTGGGAAACAGCGCCTCGGCAGGCTTATTGTAATATGTTATATTACCGCCCGAATCCACAGCAACTATACTGTCGGATAATTTGTCAAGAATATAGCTTTTGGCAAGCTGTTCGGAATCAAGCAGCTTATGCCTGAATATCGCTATAAGCATTATCAGAGTACCGATTGCCGAACCGAGCATAGTCGTATCGTAGCATAAGGTAATATCCTTGGGTCCGAATATCTGCAAAAGGAAAAAGACGCTTTCGGTCAGCATTGCAACAATTACTATCGTCAGCCGTTTCCGTGCAGATTTGTCATGCTCCCTGCGCTGGGTTATTATCATCATTGTGATACCGTATACTATATAGCACACGACCGTAGCCATATAAAGCTTATGCCATATCCCACTGCCGTGTTGGAAATTCGGGAAATCCCCGTTCATACTGAATTCAAACTCGGTATAATAAAGCCTGTGTTTTTGCGTTGTCAGTATCACGGCATATGTTGCCATATTGAAAAGGGCAAGTATTATTTTTATAAACATCGGGAATCTGATCCTGCAAAGCTCCGTGAAAAACAGGAACAATGCAAAGCCTGTCCAGACTCTGCCGAAATATGACAGCTGCAATGCCGTCATATAGGTATCTGCCGAACGCGCTTTCAGCTCGAACAGATAGCCGACATTACTCACAAGGTTTGACAGGATACTGAAAAAAAGATAAGCATGAAGCTTGCTGTTCAGCTTGCGGAATACGACCCAACCCTCAATAAAAAGCGCTACAATACTGATATATTGTATAAACAGAACTGAAGTAAACATTTTATTTCTCCGTTGATATTGCGTATTTAATGAATTAATTACCGGAAAAGTATATTGGTGACAATAACAGAATATACAAATTCAATTTTAATTATCTTATATAATTTTACATGGTTTTTAACAAAAAATCAATACAAAAACGCTCACATTTCATCTGTATTACCAATAATATATTGATACAAAAAACTCCCTGCCGCAATGACAGGGAGAAAGATTTTTTTACACCTGCTGTTCAGTAATCAAAAGCTCATCTGTCCGTCGTTTTCAATGCTTTTCTCTACGGAAGCCTTGACAAATTCGCGGAAAACAGGGTGGGCATGATTCGGACGGCTCTTGAATTCAGGGTGATACTGTACGCCGATATAGAATCTGTGCGCCGGAACCTCGACTGCCTCGACCAGCATACCGTTCGGAGATGTTCCTGTAAATATCATGCCGTTTTCCTCAAACTGAGTACGGAATTCATTATTGAATTCATAACGGTGACGGTGACGCTCGGATACCTCGGATTTACCGTATGCGCGTTCCATGATCGTACCCTTGCGCACTCTGCACGGATAAGCGCCGAGTCGCATTGTTCCGCCCATATCGACAATACCCTTCTGGTCAGGCATAAGGTCGATAACCTTATGCTTGCTATCGGGATCAAATTCGCCGGAATGTGCATCGGAAAAGCCTATAACATTTCTTGCAAATTCGATAACCGCCGTCTGCATACCCAGACAGATGCCGAGATAGGGTATATCATGCTCCCTTGCATATTTTGCGGCGATGATCTTACCCTCGATGCCGCGGTTTCCGAAACCGCCGGGAACAAGAATACCGTCAACATTACCAAGATATTCCTCAGCTGTATATTCTGTGATAAGCTCCGTATCTACCCAGTGGATATCAATGAACGCCTTGTTCTCATAGCCTGCATGGCGAAGCGCCTCGGCAACAGAAAGATATGCATCATGGAGCTGTACATATTTGCCGCAGAGAGCAATCTTTACGGTCTTATCTCTTGCCGCGATACGGTCAAGCATCTCCTGCCATTCGCTCATATCAGGCGCAGGAGCGTTTATATTCAGCTCGCGGCACACTATACTGCTGAAATTAGCTTTTTCAAGCATTATCGGCGCATTATAAAGCACCGGGATCGTCATATTCTCGATAACGCAGTCGTCCTTTACATGACAGAACATTGCTATTTTCTTGAAAATACTCTTATCCTCGATAGGCTCATCACTGCGCAGCACCATAATATCGGCATTGATACCGAGGGAGCGCAGTTCCTTTGCGCTGTGCTGAGCCGGCTTTGATTTATGCTCCTGACTCGCCTTGAGATAAGGCACAAGGCATACATGAATGAAAAGGCTGTTTTCCTTGCCTACCTCAACGCTGACCTGACGGATAGCCTCAAGGAAGGGCTGGCTTTCGATATCTCCGACAGTACCGCCGATCTCAGTGATAACAACATCAGCGTCGCTGTCCTTGCCTACCGCATAAATGAAGGATTTGATCTCATTCGTGATATGAGGAATGACCTGAACCGTCTGTCCGAGATAATCACCTCTGCGCTCTTTGTCAAGAACATTGGAATAAACCTTTCCTGTCGTCAGGTTAGAAAATTTATTAAGGTTTTCATCTATGAAGCGCTCGTAATGTCCGAGATCAAGGTCAGTTTCGGCTCCGTCCTCGGTCACATAAACCTCGCCGTGCTGATAGGGACTCATTGTACCCGGATCAACATTTATATAAGGGTCAAGCTTCTGTGCAGCGACCTTGAGTCCTCTTGCTTTAAGCAGTCTGCCGAGAGAAGCAGCGGTAATACCCTTTCCGAGACCGGAAACCACACCGCCCGTGACGAATATATATTTCGTTGTCATAGCTCAATTTCTCCTTCAAATACTGTTTCTGCAACACCTGTCAGGTATACAGTTTCATCGGTATATACTATCTCCAGATTTCCGCCTTTAAGCTTGACGGTGATCGGCTCGCCCTTTTTGCACAGACCGTTTTCTACTGCTGCAACTGCTACCGCACACGCGCCCGTACCGCAGGCCCATGTTTCGCCTGTACCTCTTTCCCATACACGCATCTCGATTGTTCTGGAATCTATCACCTTGACAAATTCAGCATTTACTCTTTCAGGGAACAGCTCGCTGTTCTCAAAAAGCGGACCGATCTTCTCAAGATCTATCTTCTCCACATTATTGCAGAATACGACCGCATGGGGGTTGCCCATTGAAACGCAGGTGATATTGTAATCCTCGCCGCCAATGCTTACAGGCTCGTTAATCACACGGGGCTTGTCAAGCGCTACAGGGATAAGGGCGCTGTTAAGCTCTGCCTTGCCCATATCTACGCGGAAAACATCGTTCTGACCGTCATGGCGGTAAACCTTCAGGGTCTTGACTCCGCTGAGAGTTTCGATAGTGATCTTGTTTCCGCTGACCATTTCATGGTCGCAGAGATATTTTGCGATACAGCGGATACCGTTGCCGCACATCTTGCCCTCTGAACCGTCAGCATTATACATCTTCATTTTTGCATCGGCAACCTCTGACGGGCAGATAAGGATAACGCCGTCGCCGCCGATCCCGTAATGTCTGTCGCTGAAACGTACAGCCAGACCCTCGGGGTTATTGATCTGCTGATCAAAGCAGTTGAAATAGATATAGTCGTTGCCTGTACCCTGCATCTTAGTGAATTTCAGGCGGATCTTTTCTGTTCTCATATCATTGATATCAACAAGCTCGGTGCTGTATTCGCTGTAGCGGCTCTTGAGAGAATCCGCAAGAGCATTAGCCGTATCAATTGATGTCAGGCAGGGGATATTTCTTTCGACTGTCTTTCTTCTGATCTTAACGCTGTCACGGGTCGGGATACGTCCCTTTGATGATGTGGATATAACATAATTGATCTTACCGCTTTCGATAAGCGTCAGTGTGTTTTCCTTATCATTCTCATGGATCTTATCGACCTCGATAACATCAAGACCGTAATCGCGTATCGTTCTCGCCGTTCCCTTTGTTGCATAAAGGGTAAAGCCGAGTTCATTGTATTTCTTGGCGACGGCTCCGATCTCGTTTTTGTCGGGATTGCGCACTGTGATGAATACGCCGCCGTGTTTTTTCATCTTATAGCCTGCGGCGATAAGTCCCTTATACAGAGCTTCCTCAAGGGTATTTGCAATACCGAGGACTTCGCCGGTGGATTTCATTTCCGGACCGAGCTGGTTATCAACATTGATAAGCTTCTCGAAGGAGAATACCGGAACCTTTACGGCAACATAGGGTGAACGCTTGTACAGACCTGTACCGTAGCCCATATCCGCAAGCTTTTCTCCGAGCATTGCCCTTGTTGCAAGATCGACCATCGGAACACCGGTAACCTTGCTGATATAAGGTATCGTTCTTGAAGAACGGGGATTGACCTCGATAACATAAAGCTTGTTTTCATAGATAAGGTACTGGATATTGACCAGACCCTTTGTCTTCAGAGAAACTGCAAGATTCTTTGAGGTCGTGATGATATTCTGAGTCATTTCATCGCTGATATTCCATGCAGGATATACTGCGATAGAGTCGCCCGAATGGATCCCGGCGCGTTCAACGTGCTGCATGATACCGGGGATAAGTATTTCTTCACCGTCGCAGATAGCGTCTACCTCAAGCTCCGTACCGGAAAGGTATTTGTCTATCAGTATCGGATTTTCAATATTCTGAGCAAGGATTATTGCCATATATTCCTTTATATCGGCTTCATTGAAGGCGATTATCATATTCTGACCGCCGAGAACATAGCTCGGACGCATAAGTACGGGATAACCGATCCTTTCGGCAACATCAAGAGCCTCTTCGGTAGTCATTACTGTAAAGCCTTCGGGACGCTTAACATGATGAAACTCCAGAAGCTCGTCAAAGCGTTCCCTGTCCTCAGCCATATCAATGCTGTCGGCAGATGTACCGAGAATATTGACTCCGTTTTCGCTGAGATATTTTGTCAGTTTTATAGCAGTCTGTCCGCCGAACGCAACAACAACGCCGTAGGGCTTTTCGGTCTTGATAATACCCATGACGTCTTCATTTGTCAGCGGCTCGAAATAAAGCCTGTCGGCTGTATCGAAGTCGGTCGAAACCGTTTCGGGGTTATTGTTTACGATCACTACGTCGAAGCCTGCCTTTTTCAGCGCCCATACACAGTGAACCGATGCATAGTCAAATTCTATACCCTGACCGATACGGATAGGTCCGGAACCGAATACGATAATAGTCTGACGGTCGGAATTCTGTTCTTCTATGAAAGCCTCCGCCTCGTTATCCTTATCGAATGTAGAGTAGAAGTAAGGTGTTTCCGCCTTGAACTCAGCCGCGCAGGTATCGACCATCTTATAAACGGGGATCATAGGATCGCTTACCTTTTTGCCTGTCAGCTTTTCGATAGTCCTGTCAAGGAAGCCGAGAAGTTTTGCCTTCTTATAAAGCTCGTCGCTGAGTTCTCCCTTGGCAAGCTCGTCCTCACATTTTACGAGATTGAGGAGCTTTTCAAGGAACCACTCGTCTATCATTGTAATTGCATGGATCTCATCAACGGTAATGCCGCGTCTGAGAGCTTCATACACGCAGAATGAACGCTCGTCATCGCATACGCTTAGCTTTGCGCGGATATCCTCGGTGGACATTTCCAGGAATTTCGGAGATGACATTGTATCATGAGAGATCTCAGCGCCGCGGACAGCCTTCATTATAGCCTGTTCAAAGGTCGGGGCGATGGACATTACCTCGCCTGTAGCCTTCATCTGAGTGCCGAGTGTACGCTTTGCATATACGAATTTATCAAAGGGCCATTTCGGGAATTTGACTACAACATAATCGAGTGCCGGCTCGAAGCAGGCATATGTTGTGCCCGTAACGGCATTTTTTATTTCATTGAGGTTATAACCTATAGCAAGCTTTGCAGCGACCTTAGCGATAGGATAGCCTGTTGCCTTGGACGCAAGAGCCGATGAACGCGATACACGGGGATTTACCTCTATTACCGCATAATTGAAGCTTTCGGGTTCAAGAGCGAACTGGCAGTTACAGCCGCCCTCAACGCCGAGTGCGGAAATAATATTCAGAGCCGCGCTTCTGAGCATCTGATATTCCTTATCTGCAAGAGTAACTGTAGGAGCGATAACAATACTGTCTCCCGTATGTACACCTACCGGGTCGAAGTTTTCCATTGAGCAGACGGTTATAACATTGCCTGCCTTATCACGCATTACCTCGAACTCTATCTCTTTCCAGCCGGATATACATTTCTCGACAAGCACCTGTGTGATAGGAGAAAGCTCCAGACCGTTTGAGGTGATCTCGCGCAGCTCGTCCTCATTATTAACAATACCGCCGCCTGTGCCGCCGAGTGTAAATGCAGGACGAATGATAACGGGATATCCGATCTCTGACGCAAAATCAACTGCCGACTGAACGTCATTTACAACAAGTGAAGGAATGACCGGCTGACCGATGCTTTCCATTGTATCCTTGAACATCTGTCTGTCCTCAGCCTTGTCGATAGTTTCGGGATTTGCGCCGAGGAGCTTTACATTATGCTTTTTCAGGAAGCCCTCCTTTGCAAGCTGCATTGAAAGGGTCAGACCCGTCTGTCCGCCGAGTGTAGAAAGGAGGCTGTCGGGCTGTTCCTTGATTATGATACGCTTTACTGTTTCGAGTGTAAGCGGCTCGATATATACCTTATCCGCCATTGCCTTATCGGTCATTATGGTAGCAGGATTGGAATTAACGAGGATAACCTCAAGCCCTTCTTCCTTGAGTGCGCGGCAAGCCTGTGTGCCTGCGTAGTCGAATTCGGCTGCCTGACCGATAACTATCGGACCTGAACCGATCACGAGTACTCTTTTTATACTTTTATCCTTAGGCATTGTTTTTATCCTCCTGTATCATATCTATAAATCTGTCAAACAAGAACGAGGTATCAAGCGGACCGCCGCAGGCTTCCGGATGGAACTGTACAGTAAAGCACGGCATATTTGTATACGTCACGCCCTCGCAGGTACCGTCGTTTGCATTGACAAAGCTTTCGTATGCATTTTCGGGCAGAGTTGAAGCAACCACAGCATAGCCGTGATTCTGGCTGGTTATATATACCCTGCCTGTCTTGACATCAGTTGCCGGCTGGTTTGCGCCTCTGTGTCCGTATTTGAGTTTTTCGGTCTGCGCGCCCTGTGACAGAGCCATGAGCTGATGTCCGAGGCAGATTCCGAAGGTAGGGATCTTCTTCTCACTGAGCTTTTTCAGTTCTGCAATTATACCTGTATTTTCCTGCGGATCTCCGGGACCGTTTGAAAGCATGATCCCGTCGGGGTTCATTGCAAGTATCTCGTCAGCGCTCGTATTTCCGGGAACAACGGTAACATCGCAGCCGCGTTTTACAAGCTCCCTGCGGATATTGTTTTTTGCGCCGAAATCCATAAGCACTACTTTATATTTTGAATTATCAGCCTTGAACTCCTCAGGCTTATCAAGCGTAACGGAGCTGACGGCATTTGTTACTCTGTAGGAATTCAGTGACCCGGCATCCTCCGGTTCAGGACGGGTATAGCTGATTCTTGCGTTCATTACGCCGTATTCGCGGACTGTTTTTGTAAGGCAGCGTGTATCTATTCCACAGATTCCGGGAATATCATTTTCCTTTAAAAAAGTGTCAAGCATTCCGTCACATCTGAAATTTGACGGCTGCTGACACAGCTCTCTTACAATATAAGCTGTCAGCGCAGGCTTTTTGCTCTCGAAATCAGTGGGGATCACACCATAATTTCCTATAAGCGGAAAAGTCTGGCAGACAATTTGTCCGAAATAACTGGGGTCTGTAAGGGTCTCAAGATATCCGGTCATTGCCGTTGTAAACACCAATTCACCGATTGCCTCTTTTTCGGCGCCGAACGCCGTTCCCTCATATATATCTCCGTTTTCCAACAAAAGATACGCTTTCCTTTCCATGCCTGTACCAATCCTTTCTTATCGTTGCTGATGATCTTGCGATCAAATCTATATAATAATCCTGAACTCAGCTGTCATATGTGCTGAGCAGATTTTCAGCGACCATAGTTTTTGTTATTCTCAGATCCATCGCCTGTTTTTCAAGGTAGCGGTGAGCCTGTTGTTCGGTCATTGAAAGATATTCCATTAAAATATACTTTGCTCTGTTTATTTTTCTTATTTCTTCAATTTTTTTCTGCAGTCTGACATTCTCGACCCTGACGCCCTTTATGCGGTTCCTTGCAGCCTCGAGAAAACGTACTGCTTTAGAAAAAAGCGGTTTGCATACAGGTCTTGCCAGCACAAGCGCTCCGCTTTCAGCCGTATAATACTCAGCTGTTTCCTCCATTCCGGCGCTTACCGCAAGCAGTATTCCTGCGCCTGCCGAAGATGCAAGCTCAACGGTCAGCTCATATCCTGATTCATCGCTCAGCGGAAGATCAAGCGCAATATAATCATATTCCCTGTCCCTGCACATTCTTCTTGCGAGCGCACCGCTGTCCGCCGTCTGTATTTCCCTGTACCGTTCTTCTCTGAACATCCCTTCAAGCTGCCCTGTTCTGACAGCATCACTTGACACTATCAACACATTTTCCATATCCGCCCCCCTCCCCGGACCGCCGTCCGGACCTCCCGGACCGCCGTCCGGACCTCCCGGGCTGCCGCCCGGACCTCCCGGGCTGCCACCCGGACCTGCCCGGGGCTCCTCGCCCCGGACCCTCGGCAGGGCGGTCGACCGCCCTGCACCCGCATTTTTTACACTCTATTAGTTCTCTCTGAACCTACAAATTAATTGCGGATCTGTTACTTACATTAATATTAACATTAACATTTACATTAACATTTACATTAACATTTACATTTACATTAACATCATCATTAACCATTAACATTATCCATTAACATTATCATTATTCAAATAAACATTAACATCTTAACTATTCAGATAAATATTAACATTATTAACACTATTATTTTTTGGCATTATATCATAAATTCTTACAAAATCGCGCCGTTAGGCGCATATATAAAAGAATTTATTAAATGTTCTCTCAGGCGTCCGTTGAGAACGGCTTTGCCGG
>CACYWT010000027.1 GCA_902778175.1 uncultured Ruminococcus sp.
ATTGTTGCCGGAACACTTGAACTCAAGGGCAATTTCGAGCAGGGACAGGCATATAACTGCTTTGATGCAAAGGGAACGCATAAGCTGATACTTTCCGGCGAAAAGCAGGTGATCAAATTCGGATCGCCTTCAAATTCGGGCTTCAATATCCTGACAGATACAAATAATGCTGACGCTGAACTTCATTGCAGGATATCATCACTCGGTTCGGATGTAACTGTCGGCAGCTTTGAGCAGTACCAGAAACTTGATCTTAACGGAAAGACTCTGACCGTTGCCGGAGATATGGATCCCCACGGAACAGTAATTCTCAATGCCGGAAAGCTTCTTGTCGGCGGTAACTATGTTCAGGACAGCGGCAGACTTGAAATTGGCAGCGGCAGGATGGAAGTTGGAAAGGATTTCCGTTTCCAGTATAAGCAGTCTGTAAATGAGGACGGTACGATCAATTACACAGGCAGCAATGCTGTACTGAATATGACCGATGCCCGCGGATATCTTCTTATCGGCGGAAATATGTGTATGTTCAGTACTCAGAATAATGCCGAAACAGCAAACTATATCACAGCCGGAACAATTGAATTAAAGGGCAATTTTGCACAGGGACAGGCATATAATTGTTTTGTTGCGAAAGGTTCACATAAGGTTATATTCAGCGGAACAGAGGAACAGTATGCTTCCTTTGATTCCCCGAAGAATTCATGCTTCAATATTGTTGATATCTCACGCAATCCCAATGCGTATCAGGTTGCATTGGCACCGCACAGGGTACTTATTACCGAACCTGAGCTTGTCAATCTTTCAGTTCTCAGCACCGAACACGCATTTCTTGGCGATACAGTTGCATTGATTGCTGTTGCAGCCGGCGGAGAAGGGGACTATACTTATACTTATATGTATAAAAAGCACAGCTCCGAAACATGGAACTATATCGGTTCAAAGAACGGCAGTAATATCTGCGTTTCATTCCTTACACCAGGCAAAGCTGTCGATTATGATATAATGGTAATCGTGACGGATAGTAAGGGAGCAGTTGTTTCACAGACACTGACACTCGAAGTCAGGGAACAGCTTGTGAATACCTCGACCGTAAGCAGCGATAAGGTAGTTGTTGACCAGCCGATAACCATAACAGGTTCGTCAACAGGGGGCTTCAAACCGTTGAAGTATACCTTTGCATTCAAAAAATCAACAAACAGCTCATGGACAACAATAGGCTCTAAATATATCAGCGGCAACAATGCGACCTTCACACCGTCGACAGATGTTGATTATGACATCAAGGTTACTGCAACGGACGCATACGGTCATGCAGTTGAAAAGATAATCAATATTTATTCGCAGACTGTACTCAGAAACACATCGACTGTCAGCGCAGAGAGTATAAAACTCGGTGAGACTGTTACACTGAATGCTTCCGCAACAGGCGGCACAGGCGAATACACATATGCAATGATGTATAAGAAGAGCAAGAACAGTGATTGGATCAAGATCGGTACAAAATACGGCACAGAATCCGAAGGAAGCTTCAAGCCTACCGCAGCGACAGATTATGATATAATGATCAATATCAAGGACAGCAGCGGAACTATAGTATCCAAGAGCTTCAAGGTAAGCGTTACCAAATAAGTATAATGTAAAAGTTATAAGTATAATGTAAAAGTAAAATAAACAGAAAAAACAGTGGGTCAGAAACGATCCACTGTTTTTTTGGTAATGCGATAAAATTATATTTTCCCGAATAAGTTTCAAGCTGCAAAAATCCGGGTGCAGGGAGCTTGCTTCCTGCCGGGGGTCCGGGGCGAGGAGCCCCGGGCAGGTTTGGGCGGCAGCCCAACAGGCAGGTCCGGGCGGCAGCCCGGGGGAAGGTTATACGCTGAAGAGGAGAGTTCCGTATGACGGATAGGGCCATGCCTTAGCGGACATATTTGCTTCCATTTCATCAGCAACGGCGCGCAGCTCCTGCATAGCTGCAAGAACATTCTCCTTGAAATACATGGCATTTTCTGCTTCGTCTTTTATATCCTTTGCACCGACAACAGCTTTATCGAGGACATCGATTTTCTTTGTAAAGCAATTGAGAAGATTGTTAAGCTTTCTGATAAGCTCAGTCTGAGCAGCAGGCACAATTTCAGGATCGACCGCTTTTACAAGGTTTGCGGATTCGGCAAGCTCTTTGATATATGCCGTTACAGCAGGGAGAATATCCTTTTTTGCCATATCAAGGGCAGTAAGAGCTTCGATATTAATGATCTTTGAGTATTTTTCAAGAAGAACATCACGGCGTGAACGAATCTCGACCTCGGTAAGAACATGATGCTTTGTAAAGAGGCTGATATTTTTTGCGCTTGTATAAAGCGGCATAGCTTCGGGCAGAGAGCGAAGATTGAGAAGTCCTCTTCTTGCTGCTTCCTCGATCCATTCCTCGGAATAGTTGTTGCCGTTGAAAATGATCCTTTTGTGTTCCCCGACGGTTTTCTTGACAAGATCTTCGGCAGCAGATTTTATATCTTTAGCCTTTTCAAGCTGATCTGCAAAATCAGAAAGAACATCTGCAACCATAGTATTGATTATAAAGTTGGCACAGGCAATGTTTTCCGCAGAACCAACGCTTCTGAATTCAAATTTGTTTCCGGTAAATGCAAAAGGAGAAGTACGATTGCGGTCTGAGGTGTCCTTTGTGAAATTCGGGAGAACCTCTGCGGTTGTACGCATTAAGGGCTTGCTCTCGGAAATGTATTCCTGACCGCTCAGAACGCTGCGGAGAACCTCGGTCAGATCATCACCGAGATACATGGAAATAATAGCAGGGGGAGCTTCATTTCCTCCGAGTCTGTGATCGTTGCCGGCGCTTGCAACTGAGATCCTGAGCAGATCCTGATGCTCGTCAACTGCGCGGATCACTGCGGCAAGAAATAACAGAAAACGAATATTCTGACGGGGATTTTTGCCAGGATCAAGGAGATTTACGCCGTTGTTGGTGGAGATAGCCCAGTTATTATGCTTACCAGAGCCGTTTACGCCTGCAAAGGGCTTTTCGTGGAGAAGGCAGACGAGTCCGTGCTTTTCGGCAACTTTTTTCATGATCTCCATTGTAAGCTGATTGTGGTCAGTTGCAATATTGCCTGTATCGAAGATAGGCGCAAGTTCATGCTGTGCAGGCGCGACCTCGTTATGCTTTGTTTTTGCGAGTATACCGTATTTCCACAGCTCCTCGTCAAGATCCTTCATATAAGCCGATACACGGGGCTTTATTGAACCGAAATAATGGTCGTCAAGCTCCTGTCCCTTAGGCGGTCTTGCTCCGAAGAGAGTTCTTCCGCAGTAAATGAGATCCTTGCGCTTTTCATACATTTTTCTGTCAACAAGGAAGTATTCCTGTTCGGGACCGACAGTGGTGGTAACGTGTGTTGTTTCGGTATCGCCTAAAATGCGCAGAATACGCATAGCCTGAGTGTTCAGACATTCCATGGAACGCAGCAGGGGAGTTTTCTTATCCAGAGCCTCACCGGTATATGAGCAGAATGCTGTCGGGATACAGAGTGAGCTGTCCTTGATAAAAGCGTATGAGGTCGGATCCCATGCAGTATAGCCTCTTGCCTCGAAAGTAGCGCGGATACCGCCCGAAGGAAAGCTTGATGCATCAGGCTCGCCCTTGATAAGCTCCTTGCCGGAAAACTCCATGATAACCTTTCCGCCCTCTGTAGGTGAGATAAAGCTGTCATGCTTTTCTGCTGTGATTCCTGTCATGGGCTGGAACCAGTGTGTATAGTGTGTAGCGCCGTTTTCTATAGCCCATTCCTTCATTGCATGAGCTACTACGTTAGCGATATTGATATCAAGCGGCTTTCCGTTCTCGATCGTTTTTTTCAGTTCCTTGTAGGTAACTTTAGGCAGATATTTTTTCATTGTTTCATCGTTAAAAACTGCCGAACCGAACATTTCAGGTACATTTAACATAAAAACTCCCCATTCTTAATTAAAAATTACGGATAAAACAAAACCGGCGCAGTAGGTTTACGATCAACCTACAGCGCCTTTGCTGTCAATGACTGCATTATAAACCAAAAAAGAAAAGAAGTCAACAGTTTCAGACAAAAAATTTATTATTTTTATTTTAATGCAGAGGAAATAAAAATACTGAAAAACAGCCAATTTGTATCATATTTGTTACCGCAGACTAAATTGACATAATGACGAAATCATACTATAATAATAAATGTAAATTATTGCCGTATTTTTTGATTTTATCTTACATATGCAGTTACAGCGAAAAGCCGATATTTTTAAGGAAACTATGATCACTTCATTAATCGGTGTTTGTTCCGTGAGCGATGTTTCCTTAATTACATATTTGAATCAATGGTGGAAAAAATGATGAAGAAATGCTTTTTTACCGTAAATCTCCTGATAAAGAGCGACAGCAATATACGCAGGGCGGTCGATTCTGTCATAGGAGAAGAAAGATTTTTCAGGGAAAACGTACAGCTTAATCTTATTGATTCTGTCGGGAGCGAACTCAGCACAAGGATATGCTCCGAATATACAGAACGTTATCCCGAAAACATATATTTTATAGATTCCGTAGGGCAGAAACCTGCCGAAAGCTACAATCATGCGCTGCCGATGTCATACGGCGCATACATATCCTATGTGGATAATTACGGAGTATATTCTGCTGATGCACTGAAAAAAGCGATGGAGCTTTTGCAAAGTGAGAAAGTGCCGGTTTTCTGCTGTAAACCGATGTACAGCATTGCAGGCGCAGCTGCAAAGCCGTATATAGATGATATCGAGCCAGGGATAGTCAGGGTGCATGATACTCCTGACCGTTTTATACTTATGCTGGGGTGCTATTTTTTCAAAAATAATATTGCCAGAAGTCTTTTCTTTGATAAGACATTTCCATTTGATTATGATACAAAGTTCATCATTGAGGGTGTACTCAAAACACATACGTTTGTGTATTCGGATAAGTTTTCATATATCCTATCGGGTTCGACCGAGCGCGAACCGATAAGATATGACAGACAGTATTCGTTATCATTCTATTCCGAGAGCGTAAACAGATTCATTATCCCTATGCTTAAAGGATATGCAGGATCGCCGTTTGTAATGTCTGTAATGATGTATCTTATTGAGATAAAATTTGCCCTCAATGCAGACGATCATTACAAGAGAGTGATCACAGACAGCAAAGTCACCGAATTTATCGAAAATTGCAGTCAGGCGCTTAAATTCATTGATGATACTGTAATAATGAACAGCAGACTTTGCCATTTAAGCGGACTTGATCCTGAAATGCTGTTTCGTTTTCTCAGAATGAAATACAAAAATCCCCGTCTTTATCCGGTAACTGATGTTGTTCCTCCCGGAACGACGGAGAACCATAAATATTATGTTGCTGAAAATCGTATGGAAGCTCTGAATATGAGCGGTGAATTTGTCTGCCATCTGAAAAACGTTCTTATTACCCGTTCAAAAGATATATCGGCGGATATCCGTGCAGTAAACAGCGGCGGAAACGGATTATTTTTCGATGCTGTTCTGAACGGATGCTCGTGCCTTGCACCGGAGGACTTCAGCGTTTATGTTTCCGTAAACGGTAATAAGTCTGCCGTGACCCCTACAAGCGTATATACACTGAGAAAGTATTTTGGCGAGCCGTTTCTTAAACGGTATTCGTTCCGGTTTTTTGTACCGTTCAGTTCGGGGAAGAAACTTGATACTGCTTGTCTGTATTTCAAGTATGAGCGTCTGTCTTTCCGTATGAGGCTGACCTTCTCCGCACCCGGAGCGAGAATTACCGATGAATTCAAAAATTCCTATGCTGTTTTTTCCGGGAGAATGCTTTCATATGATGCCAAAAGCAGATCGCTCGTTCTGCGCAGAGCGTCCGACAGTCTTGTTGCAGTATCTGAAAGCCGACTGATTTCCGATATCGGAAGAGCGGCAGGCTTGACTGCCAGACTTTCATCAGGACGTATACGCCGTATGGCGAGATCAGTTGAAAGAGATAGCAACGGAAGAAAAATACTTGTTTTCTATGATGAAACAGGGATCAATTATAACGGGAATCTTCTGTTCAGATATTTTTCCCGTCATAAAGGAACAGTACTTGAACCTTATTTTATAACTGAGCATGACAGTCCTGAAAAAAATTTCCTGACGGAATCGGGATATGACAATGTTCTTGATATAGGTTCTGCGAAGGCAAAAGCTGCGGTGATCGCGGCGGATTATATATACGCTACGGACTGCGACCCGTATGAATCACTGGGATTCAAAGAAGCTGACTGTCTGTTTTTCAGGGACATGATGAAAGCTAAGATAATAGCCGTAAGAAATTTCTTTCTTACATATCAGACCGCACAGTTTGAAAACCGGCTCAGGGATAATACTTCATTTATATTCTGTACATCTGAAAAAGAAAAGAAAAATCTTCTTTCTCCGATATACGGCTACAGTGATGATATGATCCGTGTAACAGGCAGCGCTATGCTTGATGCGGTTTCCGATAAAAGGGAAAAGCTCATACTGATTTCTCCCGGAGACAGACGCATTTTCAATATATATAATAACTGCGATTACTATCGTTTTTCGGAAAGCGCATTTTTCAAGGCATATGAATTTATTCTCTCAGACCCGGGGCTTATAAGAGCCTGCCGTGAAAACGGCTGGAAGATAGCGGTGATGATGCCTCCTGCGATCGAGCAGTATACAAAGATGTTCCACACAGATGATATCGTCAGGATGTTCAGCGCCACTGAAAAAAATGAAACAACGCTTACAGCTGCCGCGTCAGTCCTTGTGACAGATTATTCCGAGCTGCAGTATCGTTTTGCGTACAGCGGAAAGGAAGTCATGTATTATTTTCCGCCCGGACTGCCCATAAGCTCGGAACATAAGGGGGAGAATATCTCCTCAAACGGTTTCGGTGATCTATATTTTGAAAAAGAAGCTCTGCGTGACGCTATAATAAAAGGGATAGCAGACGGATTTATACGGAGCGAAAAATATAGTAACCGCGCCCGGGAATTTTTCGGAACTTCCGAAAAATCAGCCTGCCGCCGTATACTTGACGAGAGCCGTAAGATAATGAAACCGCAAAAATAAATACTTTTCTGTCCCGGGATCTTTCGATTCCGGGAATTTTATAAAAAATCAGAAAATAAAAGAAAATAAGAGAATAAAAGAGTATTCGTGAGAAAACAATGCATTGGCAAATGATATTTGACTTTTCTTGACTTTGACTTTATCTGACTTTGGAAATATAATTTAAACATAAGGTCAGAAAAAGTCAAAGATGACCGGACGGGAGAGTGATATTATGAAAATGAGTGACCTTGTTGCAGAGTATATCGTCAGACTGCTTGATGAAACAGGAGGCAATGCCGAGATCAGACGCAACGAGCTTGCAGGAGTTCTCGGATGCGTTCCAAGCCAGATCAACTATGTTATCACCTCGCGCTTTACCCCGGAACAGGGCTATATCGTGGAAAGCAGACGAGGCGGCGGCGGTTATATCAGGATAACGAGAGTCACTGCTGACAGACGGGTCGCAATAATGCATATCGTAAATTCAATAGGCGACAGTATATCGTCGTCTGCGGCAGGTATCATTCTCGGTAATATGGCGGATCAGGATATGATAGACTGTCACGAACAGGCGCTCATGGCATCTGCTGTATCAGACAAGGCATATGCCTGTGTTCCGCAGGATCTGAGGGATACGCTCAGAGCATCGGTAATGAAAAATATGCTTATGACGGTTGTAATGCTTGATCGCTGAAACCGGAATAATAAGGATCGGGAGGTAATATTATGTTATGTCAATCATGTGAAAAAAGGCAGGCTACAACACATATCAAAACAATATTGAACGGCGAGCTGAAGGAATTCAATCTTTGCAATGAATGTGCTTCAAAATTAGGCTACGGATCATTTTTTGGTAATTTCGGATTTGATCTGGATAAGCTGTTCGGCAGTTTTCTGGAGGATCACAGCGGTGAGCGCAATTCAAAGAGATGCAGCTTCTGCGGCAGCAGCTTTGAAGATATCGCAAAATCCGGAAAGATAGGCTGCGCACATTGCTATGAAGAATTCTATGAAGATCTTCTTCCGTCGATCAGAAGGATACACGGAAGAACAAGTCATACAGGCAAGCTTGCACGTTCAGCAGGAACAGAAGTCAGGATAAGAACAGAGATCATGCGCTGCCGCAGCGAGCTTGAAAAAGCGATCAAGACTCAGGAATTTGAAAAGGCTGCGGAGCTTCGTGACAGGATAAAAGAGCTTGAGAAAAGTATGGAGGAAGAAAAATCTTCCGTCCGCGGAAAGGAAGGATAATTATGAAAGACAAGATAGAACAGCGTAAAGATATCAGTGACGTAGTTATCAGCACCAGAATAAGATTTGCACGAAATATCAAGGATTATCCGTTCCCGTGCCGCATGAACAGGGAGCAGAAATGCAGGGTCGCCGCAATAGTCAAGGAGGCTGCACTCGGCGGACACAGCGCGATATCCGGCCGTTTCCGCTATATCCAGATGTCCGAGCTTACACAGGAGGAAGCCGTGTCGCTTGTTGAACGTCATCTTGTAAGTCCGGAATTTATTTCCGACAGAGAAGGTAGAGGACTTCTTCTCCTTGATGACGAATCCGTAAGCATAATGATAAATGAGGAGGATCATATCCGTATTCAGGTAATACGTCCCAATATGGATCTTGACGGAGCCTATGACCTTGCAGATAAGATCGACACTTTGTTTGATGAGCAACTCAATTTCGCATTCAATGATAAGTTAGGATATCTGACCCAATGTCCGACGAATATCGGTACAGGCATGAGAGCATCGCTTATGCTTCATCTTCCTGCGTTAAAGGAAAGCGGAGCGATGGGCAAGATCAGTGCCTCGCTTGCAAAATTAGGACTTGTTATCCGAGGAATGTACGGTGAAGGCAGCGACCCGAAAGGATCGGTATACCAGCTTTCAAATCAGGTAACTCTCGGAATATCCGAAAAAGAGGCTATCAGCAATCTTCATGACATTGCAATGCAGCTTATAAATCAGGAGCGCAGTGCAAGACAGGCAATGGCTGAGAATTTAGCTGTACTTGACAAGATCTGCCGTGCATTCGGAATATTGCAGTATGCAAAGCTTCTGAGCAATGATGAATGTATGAAACTTCTTTCGGATCTTCGTTTCGGTATAGAAATAGGCGTATTCGACCATATTGATTATGATACGATCAATCATCTCATGATAGAGGTCCAGCCGGCAACGCTTATGAAAAACATCGGAAAAAAGCTTACGGCTCAGGAAAGGGATCAAATACGCGCCGAGGTAGTCCGTACTGCGCTTATGCGCAAGCAGGTTCCTGCCAGCCGCCGTCTTGAATGATACGATAGTCCGTAAGGATCTGTGCATAAGAAAACTTTGAGGTTATAAAGGAAAGAAATAATTATTGGTAATTTGCAGCCGGTTTCGGCTGCTCACCGGAGGGAGGTATATTTTATGTTCAAATTCAATGGTTTTACGGAAAAGGCAAACAATGCCATTAACGCCGCAATAGAAGTGGCGCAGGAAATGGGACACACATATGTCGGCAGCGAGCATATACTGCTCGGTCTGCTCAAGGAGGAAGACAGTGCAGCCAGCAGGATACTGATAAATTCAGGAGCAGATTATGATGCTGTCTTTGAGCAGATAGAAAATGTAATAGGGATCAAGACGCCGCTGAGAAAGCTTACGCCCGATGATTTCACACCAAGAACGAAACGGCTTGTACAGCTTGCCGTCAACGAAGCGGCAAGACTGAACAGCAGCTATGTCGGAACGGAGCATCTTCTTCTTGCCCTGTTATCCGACAGCGGAAGTTATGCTAATCATTTTCTGTCCCGCACAGGCGCATCGAGAGAAATGATGGTATCGGCTTTGCGTGAGCTTTTTGGTTCAGAGAATAAACAGGAGGAAAGCCAGCCGTTTTCCTCTGGCTCTCAGGTCAGAGATCACGAAGGAAAGGGCAGTCCTCTTGAAAAATACGGCAGAGATCTGACGCAGGAAGCAAAAAAGGGAAAGATAGATCCTGTTATCGGCAGACAAAGCGAGATAGAGCGAGTTATCCAGATCCTGTCGCGCCGCACAAAGAATAATCCGTGTCTTATCGGTGAACCGGGCGTCGGTAAAACAGCAGTAGCCGAAGGACTTGCGCTGAAGATAGTTTCCGGCGATGTTCCGGAGCCTCTGAAAGACAAGAGAATAATCGCTCTTGACCTGACGGGAATGGTTGCCGGCGCAAAATACAGGGGCGATTTTGAGGAGAGGATTACCGGAGTTATTGATGAAGTAAAGAAATCCGACGATATCATTCTTTTCATAGATGAGCTGCACACGATAATCGGATCAGGCGCTGCGGAAGGAAGTGCAGATGCGGCGAATATCCTGAAACCTTCTCTTGCAAGGGGAGATTTTCAGGTGATCGGTGCAACTACTGTAAACGAGTACCGTAAATATATTGAAAAAGATGCGGCTCTTGAGCGCAGATTCCAGCCGGTCACGGTAGGAGAGCCTACCGAAGAGGAGGCGGAAGAAATACTTCGCGGTCTGCGTGACAGATATGAAGCGCATCACAAGGTCAGGATAACAGATGAAGCGATCAGCGCTGCTGTCAGACTTTCGTCCCGATATATAGCAGATCGTTTTCTTCCGGATAAGGCGATAGACCTTATAGATGAAGCCGCCTCAAGAGTAAGGCTGAGGGCTTACACTGCGCCTGATGATCTGCAGCAGCTTGAAAACCGTATAAAGGAGCTTGAGAACGAGAAATCCGAAGCGGTAAACAATCAGGATTTTGAACGCGCTGCAAAAGTCCGTGATGAGCAGAAAAAGCTCAGAACAGAACTTGAGAACAAGCGGGTTGAATGGCAGCAGAAGAGCGACCACCGTGACGGTGAAGTTACTCCGGAGGATATTGCAGAGATCGTATCAGGCTGGACAGGTGTTCCAGTAGTACAGCTTACGGAAGAGGAAAGCCAGCGTTTGCTGAAGCTGGAGGGAATACTGCATGAGCGGATCATCGGTCAGGACGAGGCAGTCACTGCTGTTTCCAGAGCTATACGCAGAGGCAGAGTGGGACTAAAGGATCCTAAACGTCCGGTAGGTTCATTCATATTCTTGGGTCCTACAGGCGTAGGCAAAACAGAGCTTTGCAAGGCTCTTGCGCAGGCAATGTTCGGTGACGAAAACGCAATGATACGTTTTGATATGTCTGAATATATGGAGAAACATACGGTATCAAAGCTTATCGGTTCGCCTCCGGGATATGTCGGATATGATGAAGGCGGTCAGCTTACCGAAGCGGTTCGCCGCAGACCATACAGTGTTCTGCTTTTTGATGAGATAGAGAAAGCTCACCCTGACGTATTCAATATGTTGCTGCAGATACTTGACGAGGGCAGACTTACCGATAGTCAGGGACGCCATGTCAATTTCCGCAATACGGTAATAATCATGACATCAAATGTCGGAGCAAGGATAATTACAGAGAAACAGAAAAGTCTCGGATTTTTCGGCGGTGATGAAAGCTCCGTGTGCAGCGACGAGGAAATGCGTAATGCTGTTCTCGGAGAACTGAAACAGCTTTTCAGACCGGAATTTCTGAACAGAGTCGATGATATAATCGTATTCCAGAAACTTGCACAGAAGGATATTGAGCATATTGCGGATAATCTTCTGAAAGGACTTGGAAAACGTCTTGCTGATCTTGATATTAATGCTGAATTTACCGATGCTGCTGTCAGCGCAGTAGCAAAGGACGGATTTGACGAGATGTATGGTGCAAGACCGCTGAAAAGGGCGATCATGTCCAGGATAGAGGATCCGATATCCGAAAAGATGCTCGAAGGTTCTCTGAAAGCAGGAGGAAAGGTTACTGTCGATTATAAGGACGATAAATTTGTATTTGACTGTACACTTCCCGGATAAACAATAATATGACATAAGCCTTTGCCAACAAACCGGCAAAGGCTTTTTTTATGTAGAAAAAAAGATATTAATGTAGTATAATGGAATTGTAATCCTTATTGATACGGAGTTGATTTAAATGGCAGATCTCAGTCAATATAAAAGTTTCAGTGAATCGCATATAGGTGAAACGCTTAAAAGACCGCTGCTTGTTTCGGCAGTAAACGAATCTCTTGCGCGTAACGGAAAACCGTATGTCAAGCTTACGCTCAAGGACGGTTTATCGGAAACAACAGCAGCAATGTTTGATACCACCGCCGGCGCACTGGAAGAAATGGGAATTGTAAATAACTGTATCTGTGACGTGGAATTATCGGTCGGCGAATATCAGGGAGCGAAAAATTTCAAGATAGTCAGTGTTTCCGTCTGTCGGGATAATAATATCAGGATCAGTGATTTTGTCCGTATGCCTCCTGTACCTATTGATACTATGTATAACGATATGTGCGATAAAATAAAATCCTGTGCAGATGACTGCGGAGGAAAATACAAACCCCTGTCGGATCTTGCTATAGAGCTTATGGAGCATTACAAGGAAAAATATATGACTTCCTCGGCGGCTGTTTCGATGCATCATAATATCCGTGGCGGACTTCTTTATCATTCATACAGAATGATGAAAGCGGCTGACGCTTTGTGCGGAGTATATTCCATACTTGACAGGGAGCTGATGATCTGCGGAACTGCACTCCACGATATAGGAAAACTCTGGGAATACAGGACTTCCGAGGTCGGGGACGCGGATTTCACTTCTGCTGGAATAATGTTCGGTCATATATATCTCGGTGCATCTCTTATCAAGAAATTCACCGACGGAAAGAATTATAATATGGAAAAGGTACAGATGCTGATACATATGATCCTGTCGCATCACGGCACAAGGGAATGGGGAGCGGTAGTCTGCCCGTCCACGCCTGAGGCGTTTGCCCTGCATTATATTGACAACATTGATGCTAAGATATATATGTGCGAGGATCATTTTGAACAGATGGAAAGCGGCACGATAACCGATAAAAAGCCCTTTGGTCTGGATAATCGTTTGTATAAATCAAAGCTTTTTGATTAATAGGCGCATTATGTGACCAATAGTAGCAAAACAGCTTGACAAAAAATTCCTTTCGTTATAAAATAATAAAGTGTCTGTACGTTTATATCATGAGAAGGATATAATGCGGAAAAGAATACTCAGAAGGCTTAATAAGCTAAGAGAAAAGGTGAGTGAAAGATGAAATATGAGCAGCTTGCCGGGAAACCGGATATTTCGGAGATCCAGAAAAATGTGCTGGAATTCTGGAAAGAAAACAAGGTTTTTGAAAAATCTGTAGAAAAAGAATCAAAGGGTGAGGTCGTATTCTATGACGGACCTCCGTTCCCGACAGGAAAACCGCACCACGGTACTATCCTTGTATCATTCATCAAGGATATGATCGCCCGTTATCAGACAATGCGCGGATATAAGGTTCCGAGAGTATGGGGCTGGGACTGCCACGGTCTTCCTATAGAAAATCAGGCTGAGGTGCAGCTTGGCATCAACGATAAGAACATTATCGAGAACAGCCTCGGTATTGATAAATTCAATGAGAAATGCTACGAGATAGTTTCAGGCAATAACGAAGCCTGGAAGGAATACGTTGAGCAAATGGCCCGCTGGGTCGATTATGACGGCGCATATAAGACCATGAACCCGACGTTTATGGAATCCGTAATGTGGGCATTCAAGCAGTGCTATGATAAGGGACTGATCTACCGTGATTATCGTGTAACACCATATTGCACACATTGCGAGACTTCACTTTCCATTTCCGATACAAGAGAATCAGATTCCACCCGTCCAAGACAGGACAGATGGATAATCGCAAAATTCAGAACTGACGAGGTAATTGACGGCAAGCCGGTATTTTTCCTTGCATGGACAACAACCCCATGGACTCTTCCGTCTAACCTTTGTCTTGCAGTAGGCGAGTCACTTGATTATTCCTTTGTTGACGTAGGGGAAGAGATCTATATTGCCTGCACAAATGTTCTTCCGACATACGAAAAGATCTTCGGCAAGGAGCCTGTCATTGTCAGGGAATGTAAGGGTACTGATCTTGTCGGCAGGACATATGAGCCTCTGTTCCCGTATTTTGCCGATCTCAAGGATAAGGCTTTCCGCGTAGTCACAGCTGATTATGTCGGCAGTGATGAGGGTGTAGGTATCGTTCATACTGCTCCTGCATTCGGTGAAGACGACTACTGGACCTGCAAGAACAACGGTATTCCGCTTGTCAACCCTGTTGACGAGAAGGGTCGCTTTACCCCTGAGGTCACCGATTTCTATGAAGCTGACGGCGAGAAGAATGTTATCGAGATGAACCCAACAATAATCCGTTTCCTTTATGACAACGGAAAGGCTGTCGCAGACGGAACGATAGAGCATAACTATCCGCATTGCTGGAGATGCAAGCGTCCGCTTATTTACAAGGCGATGGACGCATGGTATTTCGATATCGGCAAGATCAAGGATAAGCTCATCAAATATAATGAAGATATCAACTGGGTACCCGAAACTATCAAGCACGGCAGATTCGGCAAATGGCTCGAGAATGCCCGTGATTGGAATATTTCCCGTAACCGTTACTGGTCAACGCCTATCCCGATCTGGGAATGTGACAAATGCGGAGACAGGACAGTACTCGGCAGTGTTGACGATATCGAAAAGGCAAGCGGCGTAAGACTTACAAACCTTCACCGTCAGTATATGGATAAGATCAAATTCCCCTGCACCTGCGAGGGCTGCACAGGAACAAAGGTCAGAGTTCCCGAAGTACTTGACTGTTGGTTTGAAAGCGGATCGGTTCCCTTTGCGCAGAAACATTATCCCTTTGATAATAAGGAATGGTTCGATTCCCATTTCCCGAGTGATTTCATTGTAGAATATACTGGACAGATCCGCTGCTGGTTCTATTATCTCCATGTTCTGTCCGTTGCGCTGTTTGATAAGCCCTGTTTCTCCAACTGTATCGTACACGGTACGATCCTTGCGAAAGACGGTAAAAAGCTTTCCAAGTCCTCAAAGAACTATACCGACCCGATGCTTCTTATGAAGCAGTTCGGTACAGATGCATTCCGTCTGTATCTCTATCAGACTAATGCAATGCTTATCGGCGATCTCCTCTTTGACGACAGCGGTATTCAGGACGCATATCAGCAGATTATCCTGCCATACTGGAATGCCTGCAATTTCTTTATTTCATATGCAAATATTGACGATTTCCGTCCCGAAAAGCTTACTCCGCCCGAATCCGATAATCAGCTTGATAAATGGATGCTTGCAAAGCTGTATGAGGTAACGGACGTCATTACAAAGAATATGGACGCATATCAGGTCAACCATTATGTCGATAAGCTTATCGACCTTGTTGACGGTCTGACAAACTGGTTTATCCGCCGCAGCAGAAGACGTTTCTGGGAAAAGGGAATGTCTGAAGACAAAAAGAATGCATACGAAACGCTTTATTATGTTCTCGTCAATATGACTAAGCTTTTCGCGCCCGTTGCTCCAATCATTTCCGAAAAGCTCTATCAGACCCTTACCGGAAAATTTTCCGTTCATCTTGACAGCTGGCCGGAGATCCCGGAATCCTTCCGCAATGATGAGCTTCTCGATCAGGTAAAGCTTGTGCGCAATGTTATTTATCTTGCGCGTTCCATCAGAAACAAGAATAAGGTCAAGAACCGTCAGCCGCTCAGCACCCTGCGCGTTATCCTTTCGGATAAGAAGGATAATGCCGTAGTCGAAAGCTTCAAGGATATAATTGCCGAGGAGCTTAATGTCAAGAGCGTTGAAATACTCGAAGATGTCGGAAGTGTTGCAGAGGTAAAATATGCTCCGAACTTCAACGAGATAAGAAACCGTTATCCGCAGCGTATCCCCGAGATCATCAAGGCAGTAAAGACCGGTAAATTTGCTCTTACCGCAAACGGCGCTGAGCTTGAGATCAACGGAGAAAAGGAAACACTCGACAGTGAGATCATTCTTGTAACATATCATGCTAAGGAAGGTCAGCACGTTTCAAGTGACAAGGGTATTGTGGTATCGCTTGATCTCACGATCACAGACGAGCTGCGCAAGGAAGGCTTTGCCCGTGATATCGTAAGAAGCATACAGGATGCGCGCCGTCAGCTTGACTGTGCTATTTCCGACAATATCAGCATTGATATCAGCGGCGATGTTCCGACAGAATGGCTTGATTATATCTACAGCGAAACTCTCGGACAGACTGCGCAGATAAGTGAGCCTGATATGAGCCTTGAAGTATCCTACGAGGACGGCAGCAAGGTAAAGATCAATATCAAAAAATAATCTATTTGCACCCCGGTGAAAAGCCGGGGTCAAATCATCAAATAAAAGAAAGAGAAAAGGGGAATCAGTGAATGAAAGCAGATTTACCTAAGACCTACGATCCTAAGATCGTAGAGAAAAAGATATACGGCAGCTGGGAGAAAAGCGGCTGTTTCCGCGGAATAAGAGATCCGCAGAAGAAATCCTATTCCATTGCAATGCCGCCTCCGAATGTAACAGGTCAGCTCCATATGGGTCATGCTGTTGACAATACACTTCAGGATATACTGACTCGTTTCAAGCGTATGCAGGGTTATTCGGCACTCTGGATCCCGGGTACTGACCATGCCGCTATTGCGACAGAAGCCAAGATCGTTGAGCAGATGCGTTCAGAGGGTCTTACAAAGGAAGATCTCGGCAGAGATAAATTCATGGAACGCGCATGGGCATGGAAAGAGAAATTCGGCAACCGTATCGTAACTCAGCTCCGCACATTAGGCTCCTCCTGTGACTGGGAGAGAGAGCATTTTACTATGGATGAGCAATGCTCCGATGCAGTACTTGAAGTATTTACCAATCTTTATAACGAAGGCAAGATTTACCGCGGCAACCGCATGGTAAACTGGTGTACAAAATGTCAGACCTCCATTTCCGACGCTGAGGTCGAATATGAAGAGCAGGACAGCCATTTCTGGCATATACTCTATAAAGTAAAGGAAACAGGGGAGTTCCTTGAGATCGCAACTACCCGTCCCGAAACAATGCTCGGTGATACTGCTGTAGCTATCAATTCCGAGGACGAGCGTTACAAGCATCTTCACGGCTGCCATGTTATCCTTCCGCTCATCAATAAAGAGATCCCGATCGTATGTGATGAACACGCTGATATGGAAAAGGGAACAGGTGTAGTAAAGATCACGCCTGCCCATGACCCCAACGACTTTGAGGTCGGTCAGCGTCATGGTCTGCCTATGGTACGCTGTTTTACATATGACGGACATATGACAGGCTCGGAGGACGTAAAGGCTTACCGTGAGCTTATCGAAAGCGGCAGAGCTGCCGAGGACGAGCCGGAGGTACTTGACTGCGGCAAATATGCCGGAATGACAACTGCCGAAGCAAGAAAAGCAGTTCTTGCCGATCTGACGGAGCTTGGTATTCTCAAGGAAACGGAAGATCTCAAGCATGACGTAGGAACTTGTTACCGTTGTCATACAACTATCGAGCCTATGGTATCAAAGCAGTGGTTTGTACGAATGAAAACGCTTGCTGAGCCGGCAGTAAAGGCAGTTGAAGCAGGCAAACTTCGTTTCGTTCCCGAGAGATTTACAAAGACATATCTCAACTGGATGAAAAATACCCGTGACTGGTGCATATCCCGTCAGCTCTGGTGGGGACACCGTATTCCTGCATGGTACTGTGACGACTGCAGCGAAACGAATGTAGCAAAAAAAGCCCCCTGTCAGTGTAAGGCTTGCGGAAGCAAGAATCTCACACAGGATCCGGATACGCTTGATACATGGTTCTCATCGGCGCTCTGGCCGTTCTCGATACTCGGCTGGCCCGATACAGATAATGAAGATTACAAGTATTTCTATCCCACAAGCACACTCGTTACAGGTTATGATATAATCGGTTTCTGGGTAAGCAGAATGATATTCTCCGGACTTGCATATACCGGAAAGGTTCCGTTTGACACAGTTGTTATCCACGGTATAGTCCGTGACAGTCAGGGAAGAAAAATGTCAAAATCCCTCGGAAATGGCATTGATCCTCTCGAGGTAATTGAACAATACGGCGCAGATGCGCTCCGTTTCATGCTCGTACAGGGCAGCTCACCGGGGAATGATATGCGTTACAGTGAAGAAAAGATCATTGCGATGCGTAATTTCACCAACAAGATCTGGAATGCGTCCAGATTCCTGCTGATGAATATGACCATAGAAAAGGTCGGGCTTCCGGAAGAACTCAGACTTGAGGATAAGTGGATCCTTTCCAAGCTGAATAATGTGATCAAAGAGGTTACATATAATCTTGAACAATTTGATATGGGTGTTGCTGCTCAGAAAGTTTATGACTTTATCTGGAACAATTTCTGCGATTGGTATATTGAGCTTGCAAAGATCCGTCTTAACGGAGATAACGAGAAGGCAAAGAAAGATGTCGAGAATGTTCTTTGCTATGTTCTTACCGATATTCTTAAACTCCTGCATCCGTTCATGCCGTTTATTTCGGAAGAAATATATCAGGCGCTTCCGCATGAAGAGGGTTATCTGATGATGCAGAGCTGGCCGGTATTCAGGGAAGATTTGTGTTTTACTGATGATGAGATCAGAATGGAACGCATAATGGAAATGATCCGCAGTGTTCGTGAGAGCCGTGCGGAGCTGAAAGTTCCCAATTCCAAGAAATCCCATATAGCAATAGTAACTGCCGACACATCGGAATACAGCGAGGCAAAGGATTATCTTATCAGACTTGCCGGAGCGTCATCTGTAGAGATCGTAAGCGAAGAGCTTTCTGATACAAAGGGTATGGTTAGCACAGCAACAGCTGATGCAAAGATTTATATGCCGATTGCCGAGCTTGTTGATATAGAGAGTGAAAAAGCCCGTATCAAAAAAGAGCTTGAAAAGGCTAACAAAGAAGTAGCATTTGTAAACAGTAAGCTTCAGAATGAAAAATTCATGTCAAAGGCGCCGGAGAAGGTTATTGCCGATATCCGAGAAAAAGAAGCAAAGGCGAAAGCTCTTGTACTGAAATTAGAAGAAATGTATAATGCGCTCTGATAAAAAAAGCGGTGGATCGGATGATCCATCGCTTTTTAATATGTGTGTTTTAAATTGACTTCAGCCTTTCAGCTGAATGGCTGAATTCTGCCCAAGGATATTCGATCATATACTCTCCGTGATAAGCATTGATTGCTCCGGCGTCACCCGAAAGCATATTATAAAGATCACAGTCAACAGCATCTTTATTGATATAGATCTGACGGTTTTGTCTGCAAATAATATCATTGTATCCGGCTGCCTTGAGATCCTTTAGCAGATCAGTCATATACTGGGATATTTTTTTGGAAGAAGAACGGTCAAATTCTTCAATATACAATACATTTGCAGCGATATCCCTTGTTGTGATCGGATAGCCGCACTGATCAATGATATAAGCGAAAAGCTCCTTTGATCTTGTTCTTGAAAAACGGATAGGTTTGTCAGAGCTGTCATATACCTCAAAATTGCCGAAAGTATGTATATACAGCTTTTCGTGACGGCGCTGAACGGGATTCGAGTTATAACGCAGGTTATTAAGTTCATTCCGTATATCGTCCTCAGTATACGGTTTCATGACATAACCTCTTGGTCTTGTTTTGATTGCGGCATAAGCAAATTCCGAGTAGCTTGTTACAAAAATAATATTACATTGAGGTGAGTATTTTTTAAGATCGAGTGCAACCTGTATTCCTGAGATACTGCCGAGGTTGATATCAATAAATGCAACTTCAAAATCTTGCTTATTGGGATATTTCATATACTCTGAGCTTCTTTGAAATGTAACAATTATATCGTCAGGATTGATATTGGTGAGAGTTTCTTTCAAAAAGTTAAGAGCAGGCCGTTCGTCGTCAATTGCCATTATCTTCATTGCAGTTTCCCTTCTCCGGTATCAGAATAAAACATTTGGTGCCTTTGCCGGGGGCGCTTTCGATCAAAAGCTCAGAACCGGCATTTTCAGTAAGTCTTCTGCGGACGTTTCGTATTCCTACATGATTATCTCCGAGGCTTTCCAGAATTCCCGTATCAAAGCCCACGCCGTCATCTATGACCGTAATTCTGTGATATCCTTCAGCTTTGTTTGTAATAATGGTTATTTTTCCCGAACCAGATTCGGATTTATGAATACCGTGTTTTACTGCATTTTCAACAAGAGGCTGAGTACAAAGGACCGGAACCTCAAAGTCCTTATCCTTGATATCGAGTTTGATATCAAGATCATCTCCGAAGCGCAGCTTTTCCAGAGAAAGGTAAGCCATTGTATGATCAAGTTCCTGCTGAAATGGGATAGTTGAATTCTTGTCAATTGATTCAAGATTCATCCTGAGGTATTTGGAAAAAGTAAGGAGAGCATTTTTGGTTGCATGAGGGTCTTTATCACTTATATATATTATTGATGTCAGACAGTTATAAAGAAAATGCGGCTGTATCTGAGACATCATAAGCTTTGTTTTCATTCTTTCAAGTTCCTGACGGTTTTCCATTTTAGTCTGAACTTCATTTTTTTCATAGCTAATAAAAGTCATGATAGCGCCCAGAGTAATACATACATTAACAAAGCCGAGAACTCCGAACAGAAGATCAAGAATACCGCCCAGAAGTCCCATTAATGAATAGACAAAACCGCACACGAAAATATAACGCTGACGTTTGTTCCTGTAGGTTATTCCAAGATATAACGCAATACCGAGCGTTCCGAAACAAAGAATATAATGAGTAATGAAAAAGGGAGAGAAATTATAATGATTATTTATATCTACGGTATAATAAATATTATTGAATATCGAATAAAGCAGCAGAAATGTTGCAGCCGACATCATAAAGCATCCGATATAGAATAATACTTCGTTTGTTTTATTTCTTTCTTCTTTTTTTATGCTGGAGCGAAGAACGGACTGCACAGCCATTATCATCATAGGCTCAAGCATAAAATAAAGGAACAAGCTTATTTGTATATGCCGGAAATAGTATCAGAAACAACATTTTCACAAGCTTTTATTATCAGAAAACAAAACAGAAAAAGCAGCATTTGTGTATACATCATGAACAATTGACGTTCACTTTTATTTTTTTCCGGTTTTAATACAAGAATGATCGTAATAATCATAAGCAGCAGAATTCCCCATATATCTACTGCAATGGTAAAATTATTAAATAACAATCTGATGTTATCACTGTAAGTCACATTTATCACGACCATTTGTCTTTTTATCATTATACCATAAAATTCCAGTTTTGTAAAGAAAAATGTATTTTTTATCACTATAATATTTTTATTTTAATAAAGTGAAATTATTTCTATCTTCCAGAATAAAAAAGCTCCGCTGAATGATCCGTAAGGATATCAGCGGAGTATTAAGGCAATACCGCACAAAGATAGTGCCACAGATGCGCCGTCAATTTTTTCGTCAGAATGTGCAAAACGAGCGTAGTTAACCTGACGGTTATCAAG
>CACYWT010000028.1 GCA_902778175.1 uncultured Ruminococcus sp.
CCGCCTTAGAGGGTGCGGGTGTCCAGTGGACACCTCTGCGAAGCAGAAGCACCGACCGAGCCGGCAGGCGAGACTCGGGGGACATACTTTGCGGTTATACTAAAAGACAAACGGGACAGCCGCTGATGAGGCAGTCCCGTATCCTTGTTCATTCATCATAATATGAGGTTATGCCAAAATACTCCTCAAGCGTTTCTCCGCTTTCGTGCAGGGTCTTTGCAAGCTCCATACCGACATAGCGGATATGCCAGCTTTCATATGCATAACCTGTTATATCCTCCTTACCCTCGGGATAGCGTATGATGAAGCCGTATTTCCAGCAGTTCTCCGCAAGCCACTTTCCCTCGGCAGTATCGGCAAAGGTAAACCATGTGCTGTTAATATCCATAGCCAGACCTGTCTGATGCTCGGAATGACCCGGACGGGCTGAAACCCTGTCGGCAGCCTCCTTTCCCCTGTCGCTGCAGAAACTCTCATAGACTACCGCCTGAGTATAATAGCTGCGGAAACCCGAAATGATCTCCAGCCACAGACCCTCCTGCGAGGCATCGGAACACATAATACTGAAAGCCTCCAGCGCCTCGCTGTCAAGCCCGTCGCCGTAGTATTCGGGAAGGGCGTAAGTCTTGTTCGCTATCACTATTCCATCAATATAGGTCACTCCGTCACGAACCTCGATTTTTTTCGTATCGGCGCTGATGATATCACTGTACGGCGAACAAAGCTTTTTCCCGTCATCAAGTATTTTAAACGATCTTATCCGGACATAAAGCGTTGTGTTTTCATCAAGAGCGTCAAAGCAGAAACTGTCATTATCTCCGCCGGAAATCTCTGTTATTTTTGCATCGGACATATCCTGATTATTTGAATACTCGATCTCATATCCGTCTGCGCTGTTTCTTTTCAGCCAGCCGACGGTTATGCTTCCGACCTTTGAGCCTGTCTGATGTATTGATGTTCCCACAGGCTTTATATAATAATCATATTTTTTGCTTCCCTGATAATCTCCGCACATTCTGACCGTAAGGGAATACCTTCCTGCGCCCTTGTCGGTCGTTTCATCATAGACAACGGTATAGTCCTTACCCCTGACGAGGGTATTGTTACCGTATTTCACACTGATATAAGGCTCTGTATATTTCTCACAGTAGACCCTGTCCCTCACGGTAACGGTACATTTCTCAATTTCCGTCGGTTTGGTATTCACAGGATCAGCACTCACGGAGGATTCTTCTTCGTCGGTAAAATTATTCATATGCGCAATGATCTTGCTTGAGGTGCTTGTTTCAGCCTGAGCGCCACCGTCAGACCTGCTTTGCTTATCAGCCGTACCGCATGACGCCATTGACGCCGCGGCTAAGATAAGTAATAATATACCCGGAAAAAATCCTTTTTTCATTCTGTTTTTTCATCTCCCGGCTAAAATCATTCTTTTTTTATTTTAATACCAAAGAAGATAAAAAGTCAACAGCATAACAAAGAAATCATATATTATAAATAACAAAGAAATCATATATTATAAATTCATATTCCGGTTTTTTATTTCAGATTAATAAAATAAAATCTTTTCCCGATACTGAAATAATGATATAATATACTCAGAAAACCGATCCCTTTATCGGATATATACGGAGAATCATACTATGAGATTTTATGAAACACTTGAAAAATATATCAATGCCTGCGGCAGCAGCAACAAAGAAATATCAGAGCTGAGCGGAATATCAGCCGAAACTATCAGCTGCTACCGCCGCGGCGTCCGCGAACCTTACCCCGAAAGCAAAAGCCTGTCAAAACTCGCTTACGGGATCTTCCGCGCCTTCCGGATATGCGGAACGGAAATTTCCGAAGAAGAAATACTTTCCGAATTGTCTTCCTCCCTTTACCGCAGTACGGAAACGGACGCGGAAGGACTGAGCAATAATCTCCGCCTGCTTATGGAAAGCTGCGATATAACCAATAACGAGCTTGCCAGAAATATCTGCTTTGATCCGTCATATATTTCACGGATCCTTTCAGGAAAACGCAAACCGTCTGACATCAATAAATTCATCACAGATACCGCTTCATTCATTGCATCAAAAGCTGAAAACGGCGAAAACCTCTCGGCTATTGCCGGAGTCATGGAATGTAAAACACAGGAAATAACCGACTGGGATATGCGTATCAGAAAGATCATTTCATTTCTTTCTTCCCGTAAGGAATACGATCCTATCAATTTCGGCAGCATACTTGAGAAAATGGACGAATTTGATCTGGAAGAATATTCCAGAACAATGAAATTTGACGATAGTTTTTCCCTGCCGGCAGTCAGTATACCCGGCGGTCATAAAAACTATTGCGGTCCGAATGAAATAAAAAAGAGCGAACTGGATTTTCTCAGCCTTACTTTAGCCTCCGACTCAAAAGAAAGCGTTATATCATATACTGATATCCGTATCAATGAGGTAATGTCAGATAAAAACTATATGAGAAGCTGGATAAACGGTATGTCAATGCTGCTCAGAAAAGGTCTTGATCTGAAAATAATCCATGATATGAGCAGAACCACATATGAAATGATGCTCGGGATCGAAACATATATTCCAATTTATATGACAGGAAGAATCACGCCGTATTATTTTGTAACCAGTCAGAGCGACGCTTTTCATCACATTCTCAGGGTGTCCGGGGCGGCAGCAGTTGCAGGCGGAGCAATAGAAGGATTTCCGGACAGCAGCCATTGCAGGATCTCTACCGAAAAAAACGAGATCCGATTCTTCCGTAAAACCGGAGAGCAGCTATTGTCTATCGCACGTCCGCTTATGGAAATATACAGAAAAGACAGGCTCAGAGAATTCAGCAAGCTGCTCAACGATTGCTTTGAAATGCCCGGCACAAGACGGATATATCTCAGCGCACCGCCGTTTTTCACGATACCCGATGAAGTTCTGGAAAGCATCCTTAAAAGAAACAATGCCGATGAAACCAAGAAAAAGCAGATCAGGAATTATCTCGAAAGCTTCCGCAAAAAAATTGATCCCGTGCTTGTAAATGAATTATCATATTTTCAGTTTTCAATATTCAGCCGTGACGAATTTGCCGTTCATCCGGTTTCAGTTATCATACCTGAAATATTCTACGAAGACAATCTTTATTACACCTATGAGGAATATCTTGCCCATATCCGCAGCACTGCATTATATCTGAAAAAATATCCTCATGCACAGCTCGATACCTCTGCACGGCAGGCTTTCCGAAATATAGTGATCTCTGTCATAGGGGATGAATTTGCCGTGATATCCAAAAGCAGGCGTCCCTCGGTACATTTTATTCTGCGTCACCCAAGGCTGATAGACGCCATTAACGGTTTCTGTCTTTCCGAATCCGATGAATGTGATGAATAGACGAATAAAAAAAATAGCCGCTGCAGCATATCAGCCGCAGCAGCTTTTTTTGACGTGCATCAGAGCAGAGGAGCAACAAGCTTGAGCAGATGTCCCTTTAAATTCAGCATAGTTTTTCCGTTATAGATCTTTGCAGGAACAACAAGGCGGGATTTTTCAATTGTATCCAGCATATCCGCCTTGATATCGGGCAGACATGAGGTTCCGTGCATATATACCGCACATTCAAAATGATGATAAAGGCTTCTGTAATCAAGATTTATCGTTCCGACTACCGCCTTTATATCATCGGAAATAAACACCTTTGAATGAATGAATCCCGGATCGTATTCATACACCTTTACCCCGGCATCCATAAGGTTTTTATAATGTGATTTCGACAATGCCCATATAGCATTTTTATCCGGAATCCCCGGCAGAACAAGACGGACATCAACTCCGCGCTCTGCGGCATATCTCAGAGCAACACGCAGCGGATCATCAAGAATAAGATACGGCGTCGTAATATAGACATAATCTTTTGCCTTATTTATTATATCCATATATACTCTCTCTGCGATCTTGTGGTCGTTCAGCGGAGAATCACCGTATGGCATCATATAACCCTTTGCCTTTATATCCTTATCATACAAGCCGAGATAATTCGTGAAATTATCAGTACTTTTATCCTTTTCGCTTACCGTCCACATCTGAAGGAACATCAGCGTCAGACTGTCAACAGCCGCGCCCTTTATCATAATAGCAGTATCCTTCCAGTGACCGAAACGGTTTATCTCATTTATATATTCATCGGCAAGGTTGACGCCGCCGCAGAAACCGACCTTTCCGTCAATTACGAGTATCTTTCTGTGGTCGCGGTAATTATACGACGAAGTGATCACGGGCTTGATCGGCTCCCACATCTTGCATTTTATTCCGTATTTTTCAAGCATTTTCGGATATTTGTACGGCAGTGTGGATAAAGCGCAGGTACCGTCATACATCACACGAACGTCTACTCCTGCCTTTGCCTTTTTCGCAAGAAGGTCAAGTATCTTTCCCCACATATGACCTTCCTCAACAATGAAGTATTCAAGGAAGATGAATTTTTCAGCCTTTTCGATCTCCTCAAGCATATGTGGAAGCTTTATCTCTCCGAGAGGGAAATATTCAACGCTTGTATTTTCATATACAGGATAATGCCCGACTTTATATAAATAATTGCTTATTGCCGCAGAATCGGCATTTTCCTTTTGCAGATCGTCTATTGCTTTCTGATCCTGTTCAAGCAGTCCGGCAGTTTCATAATTGATCTTAGTAAGATCCCGTTTCAGGCGGCGGTGACCAAGCTCGACCTGAGTCCATATATAGAATATCGTGCCGAGCATCGGAAAGGTCGATATCAGAAGCATCCATGACAGCTTTGCCGAGGAATCCATCGGACTGTTATAAAGAAGCAGCAAGACTACAAGCTCAAAAAATATCTGCTGATCGAGATAATATCTTTCGATAACGCTGCCGAATATAAGCCATATCAGAAGTATGACCGCTCCCTGCAATAAAAGGAGAATAATAAAGAATCCAAGACGGCTGAACAAAACGGAGAAAACACCCTTTCTCCATTTGCTTGCAACTCTTAACTCAGTGTATTCGTGCGTATTATTATCATTTTTCTTTTTACGAATCCTGCTCATAATACATTATTCACACTCCAATGCTGTATGATTACATTATAAATTATAACATCACTGAAGTTTTTTGTCAATTTTTCTGTATTCTTTATTTTACTTATTTTTAGGGCAATACCGCATAAAGACAGCGCCTTAAAAAAATGTTTTACAAAGCATTTAAAAATGGATCAATATATGCTACAATAGAATAAGTATGGTATTTTGTTTGCAGCTGCATTTCCAGGCAGTGAAACTTATACCCGAAAGCAAAAAATCTATGGACTGAAAAAGAGGTCTTGACTATGAATAAGGAATATGATGTACTGATCGTTGGCACCGGCGCTGCCGGACTTTACGGAGCTTTGCAGTTCCCGGAGGATATCAGGGTCCTGCTGATCTCCAAACGTGAGCTTACCCTGTCGAACAGTTCTCTGGCACAGGGCGGCGTTGCCTGTGTGCTTGATAAGATCAATGATGATTTTGCCCTGCATATTGCCGATACACTCACTGCAGGAAAAAATAAAAATAATGCGGATGCTGTTGAGGTCCTTGTCAAAGAGGGACCGGGAGATGTTCTCAGGATCAGGGATCTCGGCGTGGATTTTGACCTTGATGAAAACGGTGAGCTTCAGAAAACACTTGAAGCTGGTCATTCCCGTCACAGAATAGTACACCACAAGGATTCCACCGGAAAGGCGATCGTAGATGCTCTTCTGATTCAGGTCAGAAAACGCCCGAATATAGATATCTGTGAAAATACGCTGCTTTATAAGCTTGACAAAGCTGATGACGGTTTTCTTGCAGGACTGATACTCCCCTCCGGAGAATCACAGGTAATTGCGGCGCGCTACTGCATAATGGCTTCCGGCGGCATCGGCAGAGTTTATCAGTATACAACAAATTCCGCCATAGCAACCGGCGACGGGATCACACTCGCATTTATGCTCGGCGCAAGAATAAAGCACCTGAGCTGGATACAGTTCCACCCGACCGCCTTTGCTGCCGAAAATGACCGTGAGCGTTTTCTCATCAGCGAAGCTGTTCGCGGAGAAGGCGCGATACTTCTCAACTGCAACGGTGAACGATTTGCCGAAAAATACGATCCGCGCGGTCATCTTGCTCCCCGTGACGTTGTTTCCAATGCCATCATGCAGGAATCAAAAGCGACCAACAGCGAAAAATTCTACCTTGATATCACATATAAGGATCCGGATTTCGTCAGGAACCGTTTCCCGATGATATATGAAAACTGCCTTAAAGAAAATATTGATATAACAAAGGATCGTATTCCCGTATTCCCGTGTCAGCATTATCTTATGGGCGGAATTGATGTTGATCTTCACGCCCGCACGACCGTTGACAGGCTCTATGCCGCAGGAGAATGTTCCCATACAGGAGTTCACGGAGCTAACCGTCTGGCAAGCAATTCACTTCTTGAAGCTCTGGTTTTTTCCAGACGCGCTGCCGAGGATATCATTCAGCGCAGAAAGACCGACAGTGCGCGTCCCTTCCCTCCCTTCGAGGAAAAGGAGGATCTCAGCGGCAAGCCCCTTCCCCACGGATACCGTACCGAGATCAGAAAGATCATTCAGAATGTTCATTTCGTTATTCCAAACCATGACGCCGCGCCTGCAAGCCTTGAACGGATAACCGAAATCCTCAGCGAGATAATCAGCGGAGGTTATGCGGTAAACCGTGATTTTGTAGAAGCGCGCAGCCTTGCAACGGTAGCGGCTATAATTCTGAGGGAAGTTGTCAAAAATAAAACAGAAACGGAGTAAGCTTATGATACTGAATAAATTCTATGTTGACGGAATAATCGAAACCGCACTGAGAGAAGATATCAATTACTGCGACGTCACCACCGACTACCTTATCCCGGCAGACCAGCAGGGCGAGGGCAGACTTATGGCAAAGGCGGACGGTATCGTATGCGGAACGGAGATAGCCGCAAGAGTTTTTACCATGCTTGACGCATCTACCGATATCGAGATACTGAAAACCGACGGCGAAACCGTAAAATACGGTGATGATATCATGCGCCTGCATGGAAAGACTGCAATTCTTCTCAAGGGTGAAAGAACCGCCCTCAATCTGATTCAGCATATGAGCGGAATCGCCACAGCCGCAAACAAATATGTAAAGATAATTGAAGGAACAAATGCCTCGATCGCTGATACAAGAAAAACACTTCCGGGGCTTCGTCCTCTCCAGAAATATGCCGTCATGTGCGGCGGCGCAAAAAACCACCGCTATAACCTTTCCGATGCTGCAATGCTGAAGGATAACCATATCGACGCTGCCGGAGGCATCACTGCGGCAATTACAAAGCTCAGAACCAGGGTAGGACATATGACCAAGATCGAGGTCGAAACAAGAAATCTTGATGAGCTTCGTGAGGCTCTTGCAGCCGGCGCAGATGTAATCATGCTTGATAATATGAGCCCTGAGATCATGAAGGAAGCTGTTGCTATCAATAACGGACGCGCACTGCTTGAAGCATCAGGCGGTATCACGGACGAAACTCTCCGCGCCGTTGCAGAAAGCGGAGTCGATATCATTTCCGTCGGTGCGCTCACCCATTCCGTGAAGGCTTTCGATATATCAATGTATATAAAATAATACCTCAGTCACCCTGCGGCGCAGCTGCGCTATCCAGCTGAAAAAACCTGTTCACGGAGGAATTATATGGATCTTCCAAAGCAAGATATATATATGCATCTGAAGGAAGAACGCCGTCCTGTCATCATATATGGCATGGGTAACGGCGCAGATAAGATAATCACAAGGTTTGAACTGCATGGTATCCCCGTCAGCGGTATTGCCGCAAGCGATGATTTTGTCCGCGGACAAAGTTTCCGCGGCTTTACTGTACGGAAAATATCTGATTTTGAAAAGCAGTTCGGAGATTTTGTTATTGTCATAGCCTTCGGTACCTCTATGCCTGATGTCATGGAGCATATTTACAGTCTTGCTCAGCGTCATACCGTTTATGCGCCTGATGTTCCCGTTTACGGTGATAATTACTGGTCACAGGACTTTTTCACTGAAAACCGCAGCGATATAGAAAGAGCCTATTCTCTGCTCGCTGACGAACGATCACGATTTGTATATGAAAGCATGGTCTGTTTCAAGCTGACGGGAGAACTGAAATATCTCAGAAGATGTGAAACGGACAAAGATGAGGTATTTGAAAATATCATTCCCCTTTCAGGAAATGAAACATATCTTGACCTCGGCGCATACCGCGGCGATACGATAGACGAGCTTCTGCATTATTCAGGCGGCAGATACAGCCATATCACCGCGCTTGAGCCAGACAGAAAAAACTTTGCCAAGCTGAAAGAACATACCAAAGATATGAAAAACGTCCGTCTTTTCCGTATGGGCATATGGAGCGGTGACAGGGACATTCCGTTTGACGGTTCTCTCGGAAGAGGCTCGTCAATACAAAGCAGCGGAAATGAAATGCTTGCTGTCACCTGCATTGATACGCTTTATGCGGTACGAAATGTCAGTTATATCAAAATGGATGTTGAAGGCTGCGAAAGGCAGGCTCTTCTCGGAGGAATAAAAACTATCTGCCGCGACAGACCCAAAATGAATATCGCCGCATATCACCGCAGCGAAGATCTTTTTTCACTGATATTACAGCTGCACGATATCGAACCGTCATATCGCCTGTACCTGCGCAAGCACCCCTATATACCGGCTTGGGATATCAACCTGTATGCAACTGTGAATTTCAATAAGGAGGAACATACATGAATGATAAAACATTATTCCTGATTTTTTTTTCGTCGATATTATGCGGTCTGGGACTTATTTTTCTGCTGATCTTCATCGGCATATTGTCATCAACCAAAAAGAAACGGCAAAGATGCACTTCAAAAGCCCTCGGAACAATTAAAGATCTGGTAAAGAGATCAGCCACAACCCCCCGATACGGCAATTATCACCCGGTGATAGAATATCAACTGCCATCAGGCGAAATTATGACAGTAGAATCAAATTTCGGTTCACGTCCTCCGAAATATTCGATCGGACAAGAGGTATATATACTTTATGACCCGAATAAGCCCGATTATTTCTATATTGCAGATGACAATACAGCAAAAATCCTTGTGACGGTTTTCGGATCGATCGGTATCGGAATGATTTCCGTCGGTATTCTCGTCACTGCTATCGTAGGCTTTTTAGCATAAAAAAACAATACATAAAAAAATCCGTTACCCTGTTTTGCAGAGTAACGGATCATTTTTTTATCTTTGGTTTTAGCCTTTGACAGCACCTGCTGCAACACCCTTGATAATGTATTTCTGACAGATCAGATAGAATACGATTACGGGGATAATGCTCAGGAGAATGAGCGCCATGCTGGCACCCAGGTCAACCGTGCCGTAGCTTCCTTTAAGATACTGGATATGGATCGGGATCGTTCTGTACTCGTTGATATCGAGAACAAGATACGGAAGAAGATAGTCGTTCCAGATCCACATGATCTCAAGAATACCTACAGAGATCATGGTAGGACGAAGCATCGGGAATACGACCTGGAAGAAAGTCCTTACGGGACCGCATCCGTCGATAGCCGCAGCTTCTTCGATCTCAATGGGTATAGATTTAACAAAACCTACGAACATAAATATCGCAAGTCCGGCGCCGAATCCTAAATAAACGATCGGGATCGTCCACGGAGTATTCAGCTTGAGGGTATCAGCTGTTTTCGACAAGGTGTACATTACCATCTGGAAGGGAACTACCATCGAGAATACGCAGAGATAGTAGATGATCTTACAGAAAATGGAATTTACTCTTGCGATGTACCATGCAGCCATAGAGGTGCAGAATACAATAAGCGCAGTCGAAATAAGCGTGATGATAAGGCTGTTGATAACACTGTTGATAAAGGGATAGTTACCAAAGGTCATACCCTTTTCAAAGTTTGAAAAACCTGCCCACATTCCATCATTGAAAGGAAGGGCAAACGTATCGGTTTTAACATATGTATTATTCTTGAAGGAGTTCACAAGAACCGCTGCAACAGGAAATACATAAACTACACTGATTATTGAAAGAATGATAGTCAGTGCAAGACCCTTTTTCTTTTTGGATTTTTTCTGGGCGTCTTTCAGTATATTCGGGTCAATATCATGGACCGTAATTACCTTTTTAGCCTCGGAAAATTCCATATCATTAGTCTTTTTAGCCATAATTACTGCTGCACCTCCTTCTTACGGGTGATACCGAGCTGTACAAGACCGATTACCGCAACGAGAATGAAGAACAGTACAGCCTTGGACTGAGCCATGCCGCGTGCAAATTCACTCTGGTTATTGTAGAAGGTATTATAGATGTTGAGTGCGAGCAATTCTGTTTCCTTGATAGCAATACCGTTTTCTACAGTGATCGGCTGACCGCCGGTAAGAGCTATGTTCTGGTCAAACAGCTTGAAGCCGTTGGTCAGGGAAAGGAACATACAAATTGTGATCGAAGGCATTACGTTGGGGATCGTTACCTTGAACAGTGTCTGGAAATAGTTTGCACCGTCGATCTTTGCAGCCTCAAGCATATCCTCAGGGATAGCATTGAGTCCGGCAATATAAATGATCATCATGTAGCCGATCTGCTGCCAGCTTACAACTATTATCAGTCCCCAGAAGCCCCATGTTGAATCCTGAAGGATAGAGGTACCGAAATGTGAAAGTATTCCGTCGAAGATCATTGACCACAGATAACCGAGAACGATACCGCCGATGAGGTTTGGCATAAAGAATACCGTTCGGAAAATATTGCTGCCGCGTATGCTTTGCGTCAGCGCAAGCGCAACAGCAAATGCCAATACATTGATAATTACAAGACTGACCACTGCAAACACAGCAGTGTACCAGAATGAACGCATGAACGCCTGGTCACCGAAAATTCTTGCATAGTTGTCAAAGCCTACAAAAGTAGCATCAGAAGTAAGTCTGAATTTACAGAAGGACAGATAAATGCCCTGAATGAACGGCCATACAAAGCCGATAACAAACGCTGCCGTAACAGGAAGAAGGAACAGCCAGAACCATTTGCGCAGAGGCTTGCGCAGGGTATATGTACTGCCTGTATTGAAAAGACGGCGCTTTTTTGTGAGCGGCGGGGGTGCTGCCGTGCTTTTTACGAACTGCTTCGATATATCCGCACTTGAAACAGTACTGCTTCCGGCATCTTTTTTTACCTCCGGCTCAGCGGTTTTTTTATTGAGATCATCATTCGTCAAGAAATCATCTCCCTTGATTTAATTGCACACGCATAAATCCTGTTATAATTTATGCAAAGTCAGTAAAAGGCGGGCGCTCTGCCCGCCCTTTACATTAAGGCATTATTGATCGTGTATTAAGCTTTTATCAGCTGTTAGCGATTGCATACTGAGTTGCCCAACCGTCTACGAAAGCCTTCTTAACGCCGTCCCAGTTAGCGTCTGACTGATCTGCGCAGTAAGCGTTGAGAGCAGATACGAGAGCTGCACGGTAGTCGTTTACGTTCGGCTGATAGTTAGTAGCCCAGTCCATAACATAGTTGCCTGCGTTTGTGTACTCATCAGCATTCTTGAGGAAGCCGTTTGAAGAAGCAGCAGCATTCTTATAAGGCATTACACCAAATGTATCAACGAGCTTCTTGGAAGCGTCAGGATCGGTTACACACCAATACATGAAATCCATTGTAGCAGCCTGATTATCCTCAGATGTCTTGGAGTTGATAGCCCAGCAGTTTTCTGTACCGCAGTTCAGACCTGCCTTGTCTTCGCCCTCTACGCCGCAGTAGTAGGGGATCATCTTCATGTTCTTAAGACCTGCTTCTGCATAGCCTGCATATTCCCATGAACCCTGTACTGTGAATGCAGCCTTCTTTGTCTTGAACTGGTTGGAAGCGTCATGTCCGCCTGTAGCGAGTTCCTTAGGATCGGAAATGCTGTTGTTGATGCAGAGATCAAACAGTTTCTTGTAGTTCGGGAGATAATCGCCTGTGATGGAAGCAGGACATTCAGTCCACTTTGTGCCTGCCTTCTGCTCCTCATAGTAGTAATCAAGGTTAGCCATATGACCTGTGAAACGCCATGATGAAGAATCATCCATATCGCAGGAAGTGAATGCGTCGAAGCCAAGCTCGGAAGCCTTGCTGTGGATACCCTCAACAACTGTCTTGAGAGAATCGAAATCCTTGATATCCTCAGCCTTATAGCCAGCCTGCTCAACGAGATCTACGTTCATGATAAGGCCGTAAGCCTCATAGCAGTAACCGATGGAGCAGAGCTTGCCGTCTGCATTTGTGAGGTTGTATGCGTCTGTTTTAAGCTCTTTAGCGATCTTTGTGTTCTTGAGATCGAGAGCATAGTCGCCCCACTGCTTTACGCCTGCGGGAGTACCGATTACAAACATTGTCGGAGCATCTGACTTATCCATTTCGGATGAGAGGGTCTGCTCATAAGTACCGGATGAAGCTGTTACTACCTTTACCGGAATCTTTGTCTTGTCGGTATACATTTTTGCAACTTCCTGAAGAACTTCGTCTGACTCAGGCTTGAAGTTCAGCCAGTAAACAGAGCCCTTGCTTGCGTCGCCCTTAAGCTCTACGGTTTCTCCGCCGTCGTCAGCCTTTTTATCGTCTGCCTTGCTTGCTGTGCTTGCTGTGCCCGAGCTTCCGCTGCTGCTGCCGCTATCTTTTTTACAGCCTACAAGTGCGCCTGCGCACATACAGCCAACAAGAGACAAAGCAAGAATCTTCTTCATGTTTTTCATTTGTTTTACAGCTCCTTTAAAAAAAAATAAAATTAAGAATCGGTACCGCAGTATTTAGTTTTTGTAATTCCGTACCTGCGGCAATATTCCAAACACATAATAACATTTTTTTCAAAATATATCAATTGTTTTTTACCTGATTAATAATATTTGTAAGATATTACATATTACCAATTATCGTTTTAGTCTATTTTGACATAAATTAAAAATAATAATCAATTTTTTTATATTTTTTATAGCTGAACATAGATAATTACAAGCTCGTTTGGTAATTTTCACTAATAATTACCATATAATAACAATAAAAGCAATAAATATACAATGGAAGAAAAACTGCCGGAAAAAGTTCAAGGCAATACCGCAAGTATTTTCAAAAAATTAATTTTATTTTTAGGATTGAAATACTGTCTGTAATGTGCTAAAATTTACAAAAGCCATTTTTGATATCTTCGGCTTTAATAAACTAAAAGGGAGTTTTTGACATGAAAAAGAAATTTGCAGCTCTTATGCTTGCTGCCATGCTTTCAGTTTCCTTAACCGCCTGCAGCGGCAAGGACGATAACAAAAACAGCGCTGCCTCACAAACAGCTTCAACAGCATCTGCTGCCGAAAAAGCAGATGAAGCGCCTGCAATTGATTATGAGGTAAACGAAAGCGTCAAAAAGGCTATCGACGATAATTTATCCGCAGATAAGTTAGGCAAGAAAACAAAATATACTATCGACAAGTTCGCAGCAAAGGAGCTGGACATCAAAGTATCATTTACGATTGAAAACGAAGGCTCCGAATCATCAGAAAGCAGCGCTCAGGCAAATACTAATCCTCTCGCAGCTCTCAGCGGAAGCGAGATCAAGTTAAGCTTTGCAAAAAACAATGACAACGATATCCGCGCAGATATTAATTTTTCCGGCATCACAATGGATATCCTTTCAAACAAAGACGGTATTTATTTCCTTGATTCATCTGCAAAGATCGCTACCCATATGCCTTCGCAAAATACTTCTGAGGAAGCTTCCGAAGCAGGAACCTCAGCAACGGAAAAAGCTGCATCACAAAGCCTTTTACCTTCAATTGATTCAGACAGCATCAAAGATACGTTAAAATCAGACAAAAATAAATTTGAATACACAGGCGACGGCGAGGGTGAATTCAACGGAAAGAAATACAGCTACGAAGGCTACAGCATAAGTATGAGCGGTCTTTCCGGACTTTCAATGCCCGGAATGACTGCAGGCGAAAGCAGCACCGATAAAAAGGACGAAGAAGTCAAGGCGGATATGAAGCTTTACTTTGACGAATATGACCTCAAGGGCATTGAATTCAATGCAGACAAAACAAAAGTACTGCTCACCGTAAATTCCTTCAATACCAAGGCAGACAGCAGCCTGTTCGTAGTTCCCGAAGGCTACAAAGTCAAGGAAGACGACGGAACTTATATAATGAAGCTCCTGAGTATGTTCTCTGCATTCGGCACAGGCTCAGATACAGGCACAGATGAAAATATCATAACAGCAGACTGATACAAAAAATTCCCGTCTCTTGCGAGACGGGATTTTTTCAGGCATAAATATAACTATGACCGTATCCTGTTCCATACGGCAAGAAGATCGGATCCGGGAATATTCATCTCACTGCGGACATAGTATACCGTAAGCATGATAAGCAGAACACTCATCATTATAAGTGATCCCATAAGGAAAGCCCTGCTGACAGCCCTTTTGTTACGGTTCGCAGATGACGCAAAGGAATAGTATATTGCAGCAATAATATTGACCCCGGGAATAATAAGAAACAACAGCAGCCTGAATGCTGACGCTGTGCTTATCGGCTTGTCACGCTCATCATAAAGCCCTTCGGGAAGAAACGCCGGTTCCCCTATCCGCTCTCTGGCAGAATTCAGTATCTGCCGCGTCTGTTCCTCCGACTGACGGTCAAGTCCGCATTTTTCTCCTTCGCTGAATTTCTTGCGGAAGGGCGGCTGACATAATGCCTCAAGCTCCGCCTGAGTTTTTTCACGCCGGTAAAGTTCTTCGGCGATCTCATACACTATCCCCTCGGTCTGAGGAGCCGGGACCGGATTCTCCTCCGGCTCGATCTCTGTGGTGATCCCCTCTCCGAATAGGCGGCTGAGCTGCGGCTGATGCGGGTCATCTTCCTCCTGCACGGCATCATCTGCTGTATTGCCGTCACTGTTTTCCTTTTCTTTTTCCGCCGCATATGTAACGGCACCGTTTTTTATTTTCCTGCGGCTTTTCTTTTCCCCCACTATCACGGGCATATCCACAGCAACAGCCGCCGTCCCGTCAGTGGGATAGTTCATACTCTCTTTGTCGCAGATCTTACGCACGGTCTTTCCCTCATTTCCCCTGATTACCGCCGCAGGGGAAAGACAATCAGTCTATTTCATTCATTACAAGTCCGGTGATAAGCTTGGGATAGAAATATGTGGACTTCTGGGGCATTTTCTCTCCTGCCGCGGCAACGTCACGGATCTCCTCTACCTTTGTCGGGTTAAGGATAAACGCGCACTGCGCCCTGCCCTCGTCCACAGCCGAAAGCGCATCATCAAACTTCTTTACATAGGTAAGATTTATCTGCTTAGCCATATTTTCCGCGTCAATACCGAAAATGCGCTCAAGTATAAGCGTATGCAGCACCGAAACATCAAGTCCGCAGTATGCGCTGCTCTTATCCGGCAGGAAGGAGCTTACAGCCTGCTTGTCTTTGAGCACCAGCAGACGGTATTCATCACCTCCGCAATAGAAAGCGACAGCCTTTTCTCCGGCAAGGTATTTTTCATGCAGAGTTTCTTCCATGCTTTCCGTACCCTTAAACGCCGTGATATCGAACCACTCTGCGCATTTTGCCATTGCAGCTTCGGCATCAAATGATGCAAGGTCGCGGACGATCCTGTGAGTCGGCAGAACTAAAAGTCCCGGATGCTCCATATCGACAAGCATCATCATAACGTAATCCTCAGCTCCGTTGCCGATGCCGTTTTCACGGCAGTAATTACGGTAATTGAGAGCAGTTTCATAACGGTGGTGTCCGTCAGCAATGTACAGCTTCTTATCGGCAAATGCCGAGCAGACGGCGCCGATCTCGCAAGCATCTGTAACAGCCCACAGACGGTGCGTAACGCCCTCACCGTCGGTAAGCTCGCTTACGGGAGCGCTCTGCGCAAGGCGGTCAAGACGAGCTGTCACTTCATGGGAAGCGTCATTGAACAGCGAATATATCTGGCTGAAATTGCAGTTGGTCGCCTTCATCAGATTGAAACGATCCTCTTTTGCCTTTGAGAGAGTTTCCTCATGCGGAAGAATGACGCCTTTTGAAAATTCCTCAAGCTTCACTCTGACGATACAGCCCTTAAAGCTTCGTCTTTCGCTGCCGACGGAAAATTCCTCCTCATAGATATATACAGCCTGCTCGTCGTCACGTCTGAGTATACCGCGCTCAAGCCAGTCGGAAAGTGTTTTTCCGGCATTCTCATAGGGAGCTTCTCCCTTCGGAAGCTCCAGTCTGATGATATTGTTTTCATTTTCGGCAAGATAATCCTGTCTTTGCTGTTCGCTGATAATATCGTAAGGCGGACATACAAGCTTTTCGATATCACCTGCCTTTTCGCAGTCAAATCTCAAACCCCTGAATGGTTTTACTTCTGCCATTATAATTCTCCTTTTTACTCATTATTCCTCCTGCACGAATGCAGGGCATAGTTATATTGTAGCCTAATGAAAGGAGAATTGTCAATCCCAAACGGCGGCAAAATAAATATATCACACCTCATGCAAGAAAAAAGGGGAAAAATGGTATAAAATATATTTTTGTTATTACAGGACTTCCGAAAAAAGACCGCACGGAGCGATCATACGCGGCTGAAAAAGCCTTCTGTCATTCCATGCGGCAACATACTATAACCGCAAAGCAAGCCTACGGCTTGCCTTTGCTTGTTGAAAGCAAAGCTTTTAATACTGAGCATTAACTGAAAGCATAAAAATGAATAATACAAAACAAAAATCCTGCCACTTGCGTGTCAGGATTTTCGCTTTGGAGCTGGTGAACGGACTCGAACCCCCGACCTGCTCATTACGAATGAGCTGCTCTACCGACTGAGCTACACCAGCATTATTGCGGCGGAAGATTCCGACCGCCGCATATTATTATATATTATATGTTACTATTTGTCAACCCTTTATTTCCGGTGTACGCCCATCGAAAGAGGGCGTTCCCTTGTTGAGTTACTCCGCAAACTAATCTTTTTGCCGCAAATCTGAAATACTATCTCGCGCTGCCCTCGTTATCGCAGCAAAATCTGCCATTGTCATTTCCTCGGCACGGGCATTTTCCTTTATTCCTGCTTTCTTCAGCAGCGCGGTCACTTCCGCTTTAGGCACGGATAATCCGCTGCTCAGGGAATTTGCAAGCGTCTTTCTCCTCTGGGAAAACGCCGCCTTTACTACGCGGAAAAACATCTTTTCGTCATCAACGGCAACGGACGGCTCTTTGAGTATATTCAGCCTGATAACCGCAGAGTCCACCTTCGGCGCAGGCAGAAAGCTGCCTGCCGAAACCTTGAACAGCAGCTCGGGGTCGCTGTAATAATGCACTGCCGCGCTGATAGCTCCCGATTCCCTTGTACCCGGCTCGGCGCATATCCTCTCCGCCGCCTCCTTCTGTACCATTACCGTAAGAGAATTGATCGGCAGCCGTTCTTCAAGAAGGCGCATTATCACCGGCGAGGTTATATAATACGGAAGATTCGCGCAGATCACGACCTCTCCGCCGCCGAATTCCTCTTCGATAAGCTTTACAAAATCCAGCTTCATCGCGTCCGCATTTATAACCTTTACATTATTATACTGTGCAAGTGTTTCTTCAAGCACAGGGAGAAGTCTTTTGTCAAGCTCTACCGCTGTCACCTTATATGCTGTTTTTGCAAGCTCGGCAGTAAGAACCCCTGCGCCGGGACCTATCTCTATTGCGCCGACTCTGTCACCGCAGCCGCACATCTGCGCCATTTTCGGGCAGACAGACGGATTTACCAGAAAATTCTGCCCCAATGCTTTTGAAAATGTAAAGCCGTGTTTTGAAAGCACGGCTTTGACATATGAAATATCTGTCAGTTTACTCATTAATTATCCTCTTTATTACCTGACTTGTTTTTCTTCACTACAAGTATAACGACAACAACTACTATTGCTATAACTACAAGAATTGCTATCCAGATGAATATGCACAGACCGAGCGGCTGCGGACAAAAACCGCAAAGAGAACATTTCTTCTCTTCTTTTTTATTTTCCGTCTTGACCTCCGCCTTGCTTTCGGTCTTTGAATCCTCCTCAACGCTCGATTCCTTTACGGATTCCTCGGTCGTTTTGCTCATTTCCTGAGATCCGAAGGTAAGAACATCTGAATAATCGGAATACATCTCTCCGATATATTCGCCCTGATATCCGTTATACTGATCGACCCAGTAACGTGCGCGCAGCTCTACCGGAGAATCCTTCTCCAATACAAGATCACTGTCCTCACCGTTTTCTTTATTCTTTTCGGCAATATGCTCACCGAGGAATATCAGAGTAATGATATTCTCCCCTGCCGTAACATCGGAGTCTGCCTGCTGTTCTATCCATTCGTCTCCCGGGATTCTTGCCTCCCAGTATACTCTCATAGTACCGCCGTTTGCCGTTATCTCCGCCTGCTTTTTGCTAAGCGCTTCGGGGACGTCAAGGGTACAGGCGATCTGCGGATAACCGTTGAAATCCTCGGGATAATATCTCAGCGAGGAAATAACGGGAGGGAGAAGCTCCTCCTTTTTCATCGGCTCAAATTTTTCAGCATCCTTGCCGCAGCCGGCGATCTCAGACCATTCCGAGAACACGGGAGTCCTGTCATCATTCGTATCGACCAGAGTGACTGCCCATCGTGCGCGGACATATGCAGTATGCTGGGTGAAATCTATTTTCAGTATCTTTTCGTGGGTTTCGGGATCGATCTCCTCAAGGGTATACTGATCCTCCTTGAGCTGATCCTTTATTCCGGGATATTTGTCTGTACCGTAGAAAGCAGGATTATCTGCTTTATTTTCTTCCTCGGATTTTGACGGATCGTTCGTGACGTGGATACCGCGGAATATCCATATATCGTTTACCGTCTTGGGATAAATGCCGCTTTCAACGATGTCCCACTCGCTGCAGCGAGCCTGATAATCCCTGTCATGACCGAATCCTGCCCACTCCGTCTTGCCGTCGTCATTTTTGAATGTTTCGCCGTCCCAGTAAGTGGTATAGTGCCAGCCGTTTTCCTGGTCGTCGATCGCCCAGTCGACCTGTATATTGACATATATGTCGTTGAGCTTATTATTCTTCACAAGCTTTTCCAGCGTCGCATCATGTGTCGTCGATTCTGATAAATCGCTGAGCCACTCGCACATACTGTCATTCATCGAGAAAGCAAGATTCATCGTTGTCGGTGAATCGTTTCCTTCAAGCCACGAAAGCGAAAGCTTTGTCGGAGCCTCAAGCTTGAACGGGAGCTTATCCTCATTTTCATTTGTTGCCGCTGCGGTCACGGTAAAGCATGAAAGCAGAACGACAGAGCTTACCGCCGCAGAAAGTATTTTTTTCATGGTTTTGCCTCCTTTTCTGTAAATAAAAGCACTACTTTAGTACATTGTATCATATTATACAAAAATATTCAATTGATTCTTGAATTAAATATAACTAAATAATACAACCGTCGGGTCAGAACCCGGCGGCTGTATTTACGTCATTATGCTTTTTCAGGCTTGGGAAGCTTTGCAGCGTCCTCATCGGTATATGCCACTGCTTTGTCATAAAGCTCCTCTACCTCTGCGGAGGGTTTCTTTGTGATAAGCGTAACAACAACTGCAAATATCATACCTGCTGCGAATCCCGGAAGTATCTCATAAATACCGGTATTGTATATTACCGCAGCGTCTGTCTTGAAAAGTATCAGCCAGCCGATATCCACAAGTGCGCCGCCGGCTATGCCTGCAACAGCTCCGGCAATGTTGAATCTCTTCCAGAAAAGGCTCAGAATTATGGACGGGCCTATTGCCGCGCCGAAAAGTCCCCATGCATTTTCAACAAGATCCATAATGGAACCCGAATCCGGGCTTGATGCAATTATCAGAGCGATAATTGCTACAGCAAGTACCACAAAACGTCCCACCCACTGCATTTCCTTGTCGCTTGCCTTGTTCTTTCTGAAAACAGGCTTGTAAACATCGCTTGCAAAGGAAGATGACGCAGAGAGGAGCTGGCTGTCCGCAGTACTCATTGATGCTGCAAGTACTGCCGAAAGAAGTACGCCCGACATTACTCCGGGGAATATCTTTCTTACCATTTCGATAAATACTGTTGATTTTCCTGCGATTTCTTCATTGAATCCGAGATACATCAGTCCTATAACACCGATAACAGCCGCAAAGATAACAATGAAGGCTGTCCATGTTATACCGATAGCTGCGGATTTTTTCATATCCTTCTGCGAACGGATCGACATAAAGCGGATAATGATATGAGGCATACCAAAATAACCCAGTCCCCATGCAAGTCCGGAAATGATATCCTGCGGATTTGTGAAAACATTCCAGTAATCCGGATTTACAGTGGTAACATCGGTAACTGTATCGGGATTAAGCGTTATTGCGGCAAACACCGGAGCGATAAGCATTCCGGCAAAGATAAGCATACCCTGGAAAAAGTCTGTCCAGCATACTGCGGAGAATCCGCCGAGGAAGGTATAGCTTACAATGATCAGCGCCGCAAGATACATTGCCGTCTGAGCGTCAATACCGATAACGATATGGAAAAGTGTTCCGCACGCCTTCAGGCTCGAAGCCGAATAAACGGTATATGCGGCAAGGAACACTACCGCGCAGAGTATCTGCAAAATTTTTGATTTCGACAAAAAACGGTTCGTAAGATACTGAGGAATGGTAATTGAATCATTTGCCACGATAGAAAACCTTCTCAGTCTTGGAGCCTCTGCGATCCAGCTTATCGTATAACCGATAGCAAGTCCGACGGGTATCCATATTTTGCCAAGGCCGACAGCATAGATAGAGGTGGGCAGTCCCATAAGCACCCATGCGCTCATATCCGACGCTCCGGCAGACAAAGCCGATACCCACGGACCCATTTGTCTGCCTCCGAGAAAATAAGTTTTTTCGCTGCCGTTCTTCTTTGTCTTTATGAAGAAAAATACTCCTATTCCCAGCATAAAGAGAAGATAAACGACGAATACGCTTACTTCCATAATATCCATAATTTCATCTCCTGACCTGCGCTGCTCTGATAAAGCAGGTGCATAATAATAAAAAGCCTTTTTATTATACAATAAAAAAAAAGCCTTTTTATTATACCATAAAACTTCTATAATGTAAAATATTTCTAAACAAATCGCAGGTATTTCGTTATTATTACAAAATATTATACATCATATTGTACAGAATTACGAAAATGCTCTCCGCAGCAACCCACGGAGAGCATAATATAACCGCAAAGTATGTCCCCCGAGTCTCGCCTGCCGGCTCGGTCGGTGCTTCTGCTTCGCAGAGGTGTCCACTGGACACCCGCACCCTCTAAGGCTATATCCGTTCAGTGGGAGTAAAAATCTCCCACTGAACGACAGCAAGCCTACGGCTTGCCTTTGCTTGTTGAAAGCAAAGCTTTTAAGCGTAATATCTGTTATTCCTCGTCCATATCCACATTTTCGGGCGGGAGTGAAGCGTCAATGAATATTCTCTGGAAGAAAGGCTTCGCACCGTTTGCAGCAAGCTTACCCATCTGATACGCCGTAGAGATGAACATAGGCTGTTTCTTTGTAAACTCCTTTGCTTTTTCCGAAAGCTCGTCTGTTATTTCCTTTGCCTTTTCCGGATCATCGCCACATTCCACAACGATCATAAGCTCGCTTTTTCCGCCCTTGCGCAGACCTCTGATGTAACCGGCAGTAACCTCGTCATATTCGTCAAGCAGTCTTGAGATACGGTCAAGCAGTTCCCCGGGAACTCCATCGGGATTAAAGATCACCGCGCGCTCGGCGTCATTCTGCGGAACCACCTTCGCAGCATTGCGGACAGCCTCGCAGGTCTTATCCGTGACTATAAAATTAAAGCCGAAGGGGTTGATGACAACTGTCTGACCGCCCTTACAGAAGGATTCGATCTGATCAAATCCGCCGACGACGATCTTGAATTGTTTTGACTGCTCGAATTTTCTCAGTTCATCTATATCTGTAAAGAAGGCAACGACCTTTGTTCCGTCATTACGTTCAAGTGCAGGAACGGTGATCTGACCGTTTTTCGGTTCATCATCGGCAGGGACAAGATATTTTGCGCGGAAGGTATCTGTCAGCAGGTTAAGCTCCATATCGGGAGTAACTGTTTTATTTTCCATACACTGAAAGAACCTGTTAGCGCTGCCGACAAGTCCGGGGTTAAGTACCGGTCTGTCTTTTTCGGGAAGATTGGAAAAATCCGGAGTATTGATAACGTCCTTCATTTCCACAAGGATATGCGTCTGACCGTTATCAATAAGGATACCCTCTATTCCGCTGCGGTGATAGTCGCTGAGCATTGCAAGGCGGCTTTCCTTTTTACATTCCGCTACGCCGACCGTCAGTTTTGATTTTTTCATATGGCGGCAGAAATTTTCGCAGAACACCTTATCGGAAAAAATAAAAGCGCAGGGTACGCCCTGTACATAATCCATGAAATGTCCCTTTGTCACCGGGGAAAAAGCCGACCACAGAACCTCAGCCGTCTGTATTTCCGAAACTATAGCACGGTAATTCTCCTGAGTCTTACGATCAGCATAAGCCTTTATCAGTTCCTGCATTTTATTCATATCTATTCCTCCGAAATCAACATTGATAACCTTATTATATTATAACTGCCACTATATGTCAACTGCACCGGCGGCGGAACATCTCCGCTACCACTGAATAAAAAAACAAAAAGCTGAACATCGGTTCAGCTTTCGTAGTGACACATTATTCACAGCTATGTCTTAAACGCTTGCATTGAGCTTGCGCGCCAGAGAGGACTTTCTTCTTGAAGCAGTATTCTTCTTGATGATGCCCTTAGCGGCAGCCTTGTCGATCTTCTTGATAGCAACACGGACAGCCTGCTCCTTATCGGCAGCGTTGGTTTCAATTGCAGCGGCAGCTTTCTTGATGTCTGTTCTCATCGCACTGGTAAAGGACTTGTTAGCAGCAGTCTTAGCAGCTGTAACCTTTACACGCTTCTTCGCTGATTTGATGTTCGGCATTGTTACACCTCCTTGCACTTGCAGTTGCGTACAGCTTATGATATCATTATTTCATTAAAAATGCAAGTGTTTTTTTAAAAATTGTTTTAAATCATTAAAATAATATCATATTTCACTAATCATTCTATCCTTTTATTTCGTAATTCAGTAGATTTTTGTTCGGAAATATGATACAATATTTTAGTTAAGGCAATACCGCACAAAAGCAGTGCCGCAGATGCACCGCCTGTTTTTTCGCCGGAATATGCAAAATGAGCGCAGTAAACCTGACGGTTATCAATTGGGTTTTGCGCGGAATGACGGAAAAAGAACAAACAGATGCGGCTACGCGGTGTCAGTCGGTCTTTGCATAGTGTTGACTTAAAGCATTTTCAGGGAGGTCAGATGATGAATATTAACCGGACTTTGAAGGGTATGAAAGAAAACCTTACCCTTCAGACCTTTTTATGGGGCGTCGGTTTGTCGTTCCTTATATTTCTGCCGTGGATGATCTACAACGGCGGATATTTCTTCTTTTACGGAGATTTCAACGTACAGCAGATACCTTTCTACCAGATGATCCACGATTCCCTGCAACAGGGAAATATCGGCTGGAGCTATACTACAGATCTCGGCGCAAATATAATAGGCTCCTACAGCTTCTATAATATCGGCAGTCCGTTCTTCTGGCTGACCCTGATATTCCCGAGCAGCATCGTGCCTTATATGATGGCTCCGCTGCTTATGCTGAAATTCGGCTTTGCTTCAATGGCGGCTTACCTTTTCCTTCGCCGCTATGTCCGCTGCCAGCGTTACGCAATGCTCGGATCACTGCTGTATGCCTTTTCGGGCTTCGGTATATACAATATTTTCTTCAACCATTTTCACGAGGCTATGATAACCTTTCCGCTTATTCTTGCGGCTATGGACAGCTTTATCCTTGACAAACGCAAGGGATATCTCGCCTTCTCGGTTTTTGCCGCAGCATTTGTAAATTACTATTTCTTCGTCGGACAGGCTGTTTTTGTCTTTATTTTCTGGTGCGTCAGAATGATAACCGGCAGCTACAGAATGAGATTCATAGAATTTCTCAGAATGGTGCTGGAGATAATCACCGGCTTCCTCTGCGCAGGTATAGTCCTTGTTCCCTCGATTTTCGCCGTACTGCAGAATTCGCGTCTGGATTCATTCCCTCACGGCTGGTCTGCCGTCGTTTATACGAGCGAACAACGCTATATGCATATCATCAGCTCACTTTTCTTCCCTCCGGATATGCCTGCATATGCAAACTTCACTCCGGATTCCAATGCAAAATGGGCAAGCGTTGCCGCATGGCTGCCGCTGTTCAGCATGGTGGGAGTGTTCGCCTTCTACAACCTCAATACTCATAAATGGCTGCGCAAATTCATACCGATACTTTTCGTAATGGCTATGGTGCCTGTATTCAACTGTCTGTTCCAGGCGTTCAATACTGCTTATTATGCGCGCTGGTTCTATATGATGACCCTTATGCTCTCATTGGCTACCATCGTCACCCTCGATCATAAGGAAACGGATTACAAGCCCTCGCTTATCAGGACATTCCTGATAACGGGTATCATTACCGCTCTCATCGGGCTTATGCCTGTGGATTCGGTAACTGACAAAAATTCCGATCATACAGTCGGTATCGAAAAATATCCCGACCGATTCTGGGCTTGGGTAGGAGTAGCCTTTGTCGGGCTTGCCGCCCTGGCAATAATCCTCTGCCTCCGCAGCAGAAGAAAGCTTTTCAACCGGATCATTTCGATCTCCCTGTCGGTTATGATCGTCGGATACGGCAATCTTCTCGTAGGAACAGGCGTAGTAAACGCCAATTACGATGCCGATTTCATAGCCGGACGCGCTATCGGCAACAAGGGCGTATTTGAGAAAGAACTCAGTGATCTCCATAACGTCCGTTCCGATTTCTACGAAACAATGGACAATATGGGAATGTTCTGGCAGATACCGACTATTCAGGCATTCCAGAGCATCGTTCCCGGTTCTGTAATGGATTACTATAAATCCATCGGAGTGGAACGCAGCGTAGGCTCACGTCCGGGAACTGACGTTTACGGAATAAGAAGTTTCCTCTCAGTCAGATATCTTTTCGATTATACTGACGACAGCAAGAAGTTCACCAACGTAGTCGATACAACGGAAATGCCCGGCTGGGAAAAGATCATGAACAAAAACGGCTTTGATGTTTACAGGAATAATTATTATATTCCCTACGGTTTCACATACGATGAATATATAACCGAAGAGGAATTTGACAGCGTTTCGGAATCCAACAGACATCTGCTCATGCTCAAGGCAATGGTCCTCAATCCCGAACAGGAAAAGAAATACGGCGATATCCTGACTCATCACGAGGGGCTTTCAAGCTTCAGCTATACAGAAAAAGCATACTTTGACGACTGCAAGGCGCGCAGTATTCTCACCTGTACCGATACCGTATTTGAAAATAACCGTATAACCTCGCATTTCACCGCAGGCAAAAAAGACGAGCTTGTATTTTTCAGTATTCCCTATGAGGGCGGCTGGAGCGCAACAGTAAACGGTGAGCCGGCAGAGATCGAAAAGGTAAATGTCGGATTCATGGCAGTGAAAGTTCCCGCCGGAAAAACCTCGGAGATCGTTTTCACCTACAGCACACCCGGACTTGCTCTCGGAGCTGTCGTAACGGCAGCAGGAGCCGTACTTCTGGCGGTATATATGATACTCTGGAAAGCGCCGAAAAGACGCCGCAGGGTCTATATGAATTATATCGAAGATGATGTTACCTATCATGAGGATTATTATCCCGGTGAATCCTTTGAAGAATACGAGGTCGAAAATATCGAATCCGCAAATAACCGCGTTCCGGTACAGACTGCCGATCCGGCAGCGGAGAACGAAAAAACCGTGATACCCGACGCGGAAACAGAATCCGGATCCGCAGTCACGGAACCGGAAAAAGAAGATATTGACGACGTTACCGCAAATGAAACAAAAAAAGAAGAATGACACGGAAGGCAGCCGCCGCTAAAATAAAACGACGGCTGCCTTTATTTTTTGCAAATTTATGCTTGACATATACCCCCATAGGGTATAGACTATAATTATAGTATCAATTTATAACCGCAAAGTAAGCCTACGGCTTGCCTTTGCTTGTTGAAAGCAAAGCTTTTAAAGCAAGGGGATAATATTATGGAAAAAGACTGTCAGTGCCGATATAAAAGCGTTCCTCGCAGCGAAGAGGAAAAAAAGAATCTCCGCACACGGCTCAACCGTATTTCGGGACAGCTTTCGGGGATAGGAAATATGATAGATAACGACCGGTATTGCGGAGATATACTTATACAGCTTTCCGCTGCGGAAAATGCTTTACATTCCCTCGGCAGGATAATAATGAAAAACCATCTTGAGACCTGCGTGACCGATCAGATAAAAAACGGCAATACACAGATAATTGATGAGGTAATGGAACTTTTTGACAAGCTCGGATAAGCTTCGGAGGAATAAATGAAACAGATCTTTGATGTTACGGGCATGAGCTGCGCCGCCTGCAGCGCAAGAGTGGATAAATGCGTTTCGGGGCTTGACGGTGTGGAAACAGTATCAGTCAACCTTTTGAAAAACAATATGTCCGTTTCGTATGATGAAAAGCTCGTCAGCTCTGACGAAATAATTGCCGCTGTCGAAAAAGGCGGCTACGGAGCAAGCCTCCATTCCGGAAATACCGCGCAGGATAAAAAATCCCTGCCGGACAATGCAGAGCGTCAGCAAAGGGAAATGCTCACAAGACTTATCATTTCTGCGGTATTCAGCATTATACTTTCGTATCTCGCTATGGGACATATGCTCGGTCTGCCCTTGCCGCCCTGCTTTACGGGCGCAGAAAACAGGGGCATTTCTGCCTTTACACAGCTTTTGCTCTGTCTGCCGGTAATGGCTGTCAATTACCGTTATTACAAAAACGGAGCATTATCGCTTTTTCACGGCGCTCCGAATATGGATACACTTATAGCCGTCGGAACGGGAGCTTCCTTCATATACGGGATATATGCGATATACGGAATGCTTTACGGCTATTCCATCGGCAATACTTCTCTCGCGCAGAGTTACGGACATAATTTATACTTTGAATCCGTCGGAATGATACTGACGCTTATCACTCTCGGTAAATATTTTGAATCAAGGGCAAAAAGAAAAACAACTGACGCGGTAAGAGCACTGATGGATCTTTCTCCGAAAAAAGCTGTCATTCTCCGTGACGGAAAGGAAGAGGAAATACCTGTTTCGGAAGTAAGGACCGGTGATATACTTGTTGTCCGCGCAGGCTCGGTAATTCCTGCCGACGGGGTCATTGTCGAGGGCAGCGCTTCTATCGACGAATCCGCTCTGACAGGAGAAAGTATTCCCGCAGAAAAGACCAAGGGCGATAACGTAACGGGAGCAACTGTAAGCAAAACAGGATATTTCACCATGCGCGCCGAAAAAATCGGAGCTGATACCGCCCTTTCTCAGATAATACAGCTTGTGGACGAGGCGACCTCCTCAAAGGCGCCTGTTGCAAGGCTCGCGGATAAGGCGGCCGGGATCTTCGTACCTATAGTAATGACGATATCGGTCATTACTGCGGTAATATGGCTGATCCTCGGCTTCGGCGCAGATCACGCATTTACAGCGGCGGTATCCGTTCTGGTAATATCATGTCCGTGCGCTCTGGGGCTTGCCACTCCTACGGCAATAATGGTCGGAACAGGCAGAGGAACTGCCGGAGGGATACTGATCAAATCAGCTGAAAGTCTTGAGCTTGCGCATAAAGCCGATACCGTTGTATTGGATAAAACAGGGACTCTCACGCTCGGTCAGCCCGAAGTCACCGATATAATACCGTTCGGCGGCATTGACGAAAGAACTCTCATGTCATATGCATATTCCCTTGAGCGCTTGTCGGAGCATCCGCTTGCTCAGGCTGTCGTGCGAAAAGCAGAAATAATGAAGGTTTCTTATTATCAAGTAAGCGATTTTACACAAAATGAAGGAAAGGGAATTACAGGAAAAGCAGACAATGCTTATCTCGAAGCCGGAAATGCTTTGTCATACAGCGGAAAGCTTGATTCAAAAGCCTCGGAAAGGATAGCAGCTCTTTCCGACGAGGGAAAGACGCCGATGATCTTCACGAAAGAAGGCTGCCTTATCGGTATAATAGCCGCCGCTGACAGCATCAAGCCGACAAGCGCCGAAGCAGTAAAAGAGCTCAGACGCATGGGAACAGACGTTATTATGCTCACCGGCGATAACGAGCGTACCGCAAGGGCAATAGGCAGATCGGCAGGAACAGATCATATAATATCCGACGTTTTGCCGCAGGACAAGGAAAAGACTATCGCCTCTTTGCAGAATCAGGGAAAATGCGTAGTTATGGTCGGAGATGGTATCAATGATGCGCCGGCTCTTGCTAAGGCGGATATTGGAATAGCTATCGGCGCAGGAACCGATATAGCTATCGACAGCGCGGATATCGTTCTGATGAAAAACGATCTTTATGATGTCGTGAACACCATACGTCTGAGCAAGGCTGTTATGCGCACGATAAAGCAAAATTTATTCTGGGCTTTTTTCTACAATATAATCGGTATACCGATCGCAGCAGGAGCATTGTATTCTTTCGGGATAATGCTCAATCCGATGATAGGAGCAGCGGCAATGAGCTGCAGCTCCGTATGTGTTGTATCAAACGCGCTGCGTCTGCGGCATTTTAAATTCAGATCGGCGCAGGGCGTTAATAATATCAAAGCTGAAAAGCATGAAAGCGAGGAAACAAAAATGGAAAACAAGATCACTTTACAAATTGAAGGAATGATGTGTCAGCACTGTGTTGCTCATGTCAAAAAAGCCCTTGAAGGTATTGACGGAGTTATCAGCGCTCAGGTCAGCCTTGAAGAAAAGAATGCAGTTGTCACAACCGACGGAAGCGTTGACTCTTCGGCTCTTGTCACAGCGGTTACCGGCGAAGGCTATGAAGCAAAAGAAGCATAATAAAAAGCGCAGCACTCGATAAAATGCCGCGCATATTATTCAGGCAATACCTCACAAAATCGTCTTTGCGCGGTATTGCCTCTTTTACTTATTTTTCAGCCAGACCCTTTACCGCTTCAAGACAGATCCGCGCGTGTTTCCAGAAATTACCGGAATCCATGCTTTCGTCAGCATCATGTATATGCGTCTGATCTCCAGGCATGGTCGGACCAAAAGCTACTCCGTTGTTATCAAGTGTACGGGCATATGTTCCGCCGCCCGTTGAATACAGCTCCGGTTCAACCCCCATAACAGCCTTATATGCCTCCGAAAGTATTCCTATGACCGGAGCGTCAGCCTGCATGGAAAGCGGATATTCGTGATTGAGCAGCTTTGTTTTAAGTCCGTCTATCGCTGCTCTCTGACGCACACGGCGAAGTATTCCGCCGCTGTCTGCGCTAACGGGATAACGAATGTCTATCTGACAGTAACAGTTGTCCGAACCGATCTCGACCCTGCCGACATTTACGGTCAAAGCACCGCTTTCCGTATCTGAACACGCTATTCCCAGCGACATACCATCGGTTTCAAGCCCTATCGCATCATCAATAAAGCTGCACAGGCTTCCCAGCGGCAGCTCTCCGAAATTTGCGGCAAGTATGCGTATAAGGTGTGTCGCACTGTTGAGTCCAAGTTCAGGTGTGGATCCATGGGCTGCCTTGCCCTTGGCGTGTATGTCCACTCCGTCCATCGTGTAGATAAAATCATATTCTCCGGGTTTTGCATCGGCAAAACGGCGCAGACTGTTATCCTCTGATTCGGTACAGTCAACAAGCGCATATGCCTGCGCAGGTACGGCATTGACCGCTGTTCCTGCCCGCATTTCCGTAAGAATAGTTCCGTCATGCGTCGGAGCGGATATTTCAAGCTGCATTATTCCCTTTTCTTTCAGACAGATACCATAGTCCGAATCAGGCGTAAATGCCATTGACGGCATTTCCTCGGAAGAAAAATATTCCTCCATATCCATCATGCCGATCTCCTCGGCACAGCCTATAATAAGTCTTATCCTTCTTCCGGGTACAATACTGCTGTCCTTCAGGGCTTTCAGACAATACAGAGCGATCATTGCCGGTCCCTTATCGTCAGCAATTCCCCTGCCGTAATACCTGCCGTCCTTTTCAGTCAGCGCATAAGGCTCGCAGCTCCAGCCTGCGCCTGCCGGAACAACGTCAACGTGCGCCAGTATGCCGGCAAGTTCTTCTCCTTCACCGTATTCGATATGTCCTGCCTTGTTCCCGACCTTCTTAGTGCGGAAACCCATTTCCTGTCCCTTGTTCAGAATATAATCCAGAGCCTTTTCCGCTTCTTTCGGGTCACTGCATGAAACCGAACGTATCGACATCAGTTCGTTCAGATCTCTGAGCAGTTCTTCATTATATTCTGTTATTTTATCACCGAAAATCATATTCCTTCCTCCCTGCCGATGATCAGTTTTTCTTGTTCTCTTTGCCGTAATCTTCGTTTATTACGGTCTTTTCAATTATAAATCTCGGTCGTGCCTTGACCTCACTGTAGATCTTGCCGACATATGTGCCGACTATCCCGATGGAAAGCATCTGCAATCCTCCGAGGAACCATATTGAACACATCTGCGATGCCCAGCCTGCAACGCTGCTGCCCGTAAAGAACGACACAAGCGAATATATAAAGAATATTATGCTGAGAAAGCATATTATTATTCCGATATTAGAGATGATTTTCAGCGGCTTGACGCTGAATGAGGTTATTCCGTCCGCTGCAAATTTAAGCATTTTGCTGAGCGGATATTTGGATTCTCCTGCAAAGCGTTCACTGCGTTCATAGTAAACATAATCGCTGCGGAAACCTATCAGCGGTACTATTCCTCTCAGGAAGAGATTCACTTCCTTGTATTCTGCAAGAGCATCAAGAGCGCGGCTGCCCATAAGACGGTAATCCGCATGATTATATACGATATCCACACCGAGCATAGCCATAAATTTATAGTATCCCTGCGCAGTACCTCTTTTGAAAGCAGTATCCTTATCACGGCTGCTGCGCACACCGTATACGACCTCGCAACCCTCATTATATTTATCTATGAACTGATCGAGAACCTCGATATCGTCCTGAAGATCGGCGTCAAGAGAGATCGCACAGTCACATTTCCCTCTTGCGGTCATAAGTCCGGCAAGAAGAGCATTCTGATGGCCGCGGTTACGGCTGAGCTTTATTCCGCCGACGAATTTATTTTCCTTACCGAACTGTTCGATAAGCTCCCATGTTTTATCCTTACTTCCGTCATCAACAAACAGCATACGGCTCTGCTTGCTCGCCCTGCCTGATTCGATAAGCTTGAAAAGCTTGATCGTCAGGCGTTTTATTGTTTCGGGAAGAACTTCTTCCTCGTTATAGCACGGAACGACAAAATATACTACAGGCATTTTTTTTACTCCTTATATCATATCTGAAAAACATTATGTAAGTACTTTTATTGTACCACAAATGATCATAATAATCAATAATCACATATTCCTGTCTGACAGCGCATGAAAAAATCTCCGCCTTCGATCAATTAACAAAATGCAGGCGGAGCAGTTTTTTCGTCAGCTCTGTGTTAAGGCAATGCCTTGAGAAATCTTATCATGCTCATAGCAGCTATCGCTCCGTCGGCTACGGCTTTTGAGATCTGCATAAGCCCTCCGGTACAATCTCCGGCGGCATAGATACCGGGAATATTCGTCGCCATATCCTTATCGGTGATTATAACGCCGTTTTCAGCCGAAACCCCGGTCTTTCGCGCTATCTCACCGCTGCCTGCCGAACCCATGGCAATGAAAACACCATCTGTTTCCTTTTTGCTTCCGTCCCCGAACATTACCGCACGGACTTTGCTGTCGCCCACGATCTCTGATATTTTTTTATCAATGATATCTATTCCGTCCGGGATCTCCGCGTCAGGTTCAGAACCGTTTGTCAGCAGCGTCACCGACGCAGAAGTCTGTCTAAGCGTTTCAGCTTCATGGACAGCGTACCTTCCCTGCCCGATAACGGCAACGTTCTTTCCGCGGTAGAAAAATGCATCACATACGGCGCAGTAGCTTACTCCCCTGCCCTCAAATTCCCCGATCCCCTTCACGGACGGTCTGCGCCGCGCAGTTCCGACAGCAATAAGAACAGCGTCATATGTTTCTTTGCCCAGGGTCGTTTCAGCCTCAAACTTCAGTTCCGGAGTTATGCCAAGCTCCAGCAGCTCCGTATCATGAAAAACTACCCCAAGCCTCTGCGCGCCCGCCCTGCCGTTTTCAAGAAGCTCCTTTCCCGAAACAGGCTGAGCAAAACCAAAATAGTTCTCTATCCTTTCAGCTTTTTCAAGAGAGCTTTTTCCGTTTGTTACGACTGTGACATGAACTGCTCCGCTTCTTGCAAGATATAGAGATGCTGATATTCCGGCAGGTCCCCCGCCGATGATAAGTGCTTTTTTCATAAATATCCGACCCTTTCCATTGTAATTATCTGAAATTATTATATAATGAATCGATCACGTTATACAGTGAGTATGTCACATAAACTAAATTTTCGCCTTTTAAATGCTTGTTTTTATGAATATTACAGAAGTTTTCATTTTACCGGATAAGAAAGGTTTTCCAGTATTGTTTTTGTCACAAAAACGAGTTGACAAAAAAACGTATAAAGTTTATAATGTATCATGGTGTCTGATAAAAACAGATATTTGCGTAAAACAGCCTTATGTATTGAGCTTAATAATAAAGGAGAGGTATTATGGAAGAAAAAAACACCGGCGTCCAGGAAAAAGAAATTGACCTGAGAATCATATTCGATATCCTGAAAAAGAATATCATTCCGATAATTCTTGTTGCGGCAATCTTTGCGGCAGGTTTTTTTGCTTATTCAAAGTTTTTCATTCCCAAACAGTATGAAGCGACCGCAAGCCTTATCGTAAACAACAAATCAGATGGAAAAACAACTGTACAGAGCACAGAGCTTATGGCTGCGCGAAACCTTGCCGAAGTATATTCTCTTATCATTAAATCTGATGAAGTACTTTCAAAGGTTATCGAAAAACTTGGTCTGAGTATGTCAACTGATACTCTCAGCAAAAAGATCAGCGTATCAACAGTCGAATCAACTCAGGTTATCAAGATCGCCATGAGAGATACCAATCCAAATCTGGCGATGGATGTTGTTGGTCAGCTTGTCAAAGAAGCTCCTCCGATAATCCAGAGACAGGTTGAAGCCGGCTCGGTAAAACCTATTGACGACGCACGTCTGACCGCAAACGGCGCGCCTGTAAGCCCCAATTCCATGCGCAACGGTATAATCGGCGGTCTTATCGGTCTTGTTCTTATTCTTGCGCTTGTATTCGTCCGTGAGCTTTCAAATAATACCTTCAAGAGTGAAGATGATATCTCAAAGACTCTGAATATCCCGCTTCTCGGTATTATCCCCTCTGTAGATACAAAGGAATTCAACAAGAGCGTCTGACAATAATTAATTACTAAAATAAAGGATCAGGGTATTTTATATAATGCTGGATTTACATTGTCATATTCTGCCCGGTATAGATGACGGAGCGAAAAACCTCGATATTTCCCTCGAACTGCTCAAGGAAGAAAAACGTCAGGGCGTTCAGGCTATTGCCTTTACCCCGCATTTTCATCCGAACAGGATCTCGCTTGAAAGCTTCCTCAGAGCAAGAGAGCACAGCTTCAACAAGCTGATGTCTGCTCCCGGAGTCACCGATATGGGCATAAAATTCAAGCTTGCCGCCGAGATATATTTCTCGACTAAAATAAACGATATGGAGCTTGACGAACTTTGCTATACTGATACTAACTATCTTCTCATTGAACTTCCGACTGATGAACGTCCCTACGGACTGACACATACTCTCAGAGATGTCATAAACCGCGGATATCAGCCGATACTTGCTCATGTTGAGCGTTACCCGTATTTCACCTCCGATCCGACAAGACTGTATGATCTTGTGGAGATAGGGTGCATCGTCCAGATCAACGGCGGAGCTATCCTCGACGGTGAAAAGATCGTTTCAAAATATATAAAATGGGGCATGGCACAGATCATCAGCAGTGACTGCCATAATCTCAAGAACCGTACTCCTAATCTCAAAGACGCCTACGGAGCAGTAAAAAAGAAATACGGTGATGATTATGTCGATTGGTTTGAAAAAAACGCAAGAGATGTTTTCACCGGAAGATATGTGGATATGCCTGTGCCTAAAAAACCTAAAAAGGTTATCGGTATGTGGCTATGATGAAAGAAAGGGAGAGAATTTAATTGCAGTATAAGAAGAAACCGATCTACTCTTTTATCAAAAGATCATTTGATTTCATTGCATCGCTCACATTTATTCTTTTATTCTTATGGGTATACATCATCGTAGCGATAATCGTTGCAGTTTCCGACGGAGCAGGCAAGCCCTTCTTTGTGCAGGAACGTGTCGGAAAAAACGGCAAGACTTTCAAACTCTACAAATTCCGCACAATGTGCGTTGACGCGGAAGCAAAGAAAGCTGAACTGATGAAATTCAACGAAGCCGACGGACCTGCTTTTAAAATGAAAAACGATCCGCGTATCACAAAGGTCGGAAAGGTACTTCGTGCTACAAATATAGATGAACTTCCGCAGATGCTTAATATTCTTTTCGGACATATGTCATTTGTAGGTCCCCGTCCTCCGCTTCCCAAGGAGGTCGCACAGTACAGTGAATCAGACAGGCTCCGTCTTTTAGTAAAGCCCGGACTGACCTGCTACTGGCAGGCAAGCCGCAACAGAAATGATATTTCCTTTGCCGAATGGATGGAACTTGACAGAAAATATATCGAGGATCACAGCGTTCTTGTTGATCTCAAGCTTATTTTCAAAACAATAGGCGTTATCATCAAGCACCGCGACGGAAGATAAGATTTATTAAATGGTTCATTAATCACACAAACAAAGCTGCCGCATCAGAGTATGCAGCAGCTTTTCTTTTTATATTCACTTACAAAAATCCGGGTGTCAGATCATTCAGCTATGAGGCAGATTCTTTGTCAATTCAAGCACGTTCTGACCGTTTTCATATTTATATTCTATTTTGTCCATATTCTTTTTCACAAGGAAGATCCCAAGACCGCCGATCTGTCTTTTTTCCGCCGAAAGTGTGATATCCGGATCGTCTTTTGCAAGCGGATCATACGGTATGCCGCTGTCCCTGAAGGTTATCTTCAGTTTCGGCGGATCATCAGATAACTCTGTTTCTATAACTGCCTCCCCTGTTTTTTCTGGATAGGCATAATGAGCTATATTAACGAAGATCTCTTCAACAGACAGATTTATCTGTGTTTCGGTTTTGAAATCAAATTCAAAGCCGCACTGCTGTACGAAGGACAAAACCTGCTCAAGATTATCAGTCAAAGCATCTACTGTCATTGTTCTTTTCATTGTTTTGCTCCTCCTCCGTAATATTCAAAGCAAAGCATTGTAAGATCATCGAACTGCTCTGCGTCTTTCACAAATTCGTCTACCGATCCACGGACATTTTTCAGTATGCCGCACGGATCCGCCTGAGGATCTTTATTCAGGGCATCAAGCATCCTGTCAGTTCCGAAAAGCTGTTTTTCACTGTTCGTTGCCTCCGGCACACCGTCGGTATAAAGAAACAGCTTTGATCCCGGAGTGAAATCAATTTCATACTCCTTATAGCGCATTCCGTCCATTCCGCCGAGAACAAAACCATGCTTATCCTTATACAGCTCAAATTTATCGCCTTTTTTAAGCACCGGAAATTCATGTCCTGCATTGGCGGCTGTGAGCCTGCCGGTGGAAATCTCAAGTATTCCGAGCCATGCGGTAACAAACATATCCTCCTGATTCCTTGAGCATATCGCAGAATTTGCCGCAGAAAGAATTTCGGAAGGCGTTTTTCCCATTTTTGCATAATTGGCAAGAATGATCTTTGTAGCCATCATGAACAGCGCGGCAGGAATACCCTTGCCCGATACGTCCGCCATGACCATGCACAGATGATCGTCATCAACAAGGAAGAAATCGTAGAAATCTCCGCCGACCTCCTTCGCAGGATCCATTGATGCATATATATCAAATTCCTTCCTTTCAGGGAAAGGCGGAAAAATACTCGGCAGCATACTTGCCTGTATCTTTGTTGCGAGAGTAAGCTCCGTACTGATACGTTCCTTTTCCGCGGTGATCCTCGTAAGATCGTCAACATAACTGACTATTCTTTCCTCCATCTTATCAATAGATGCTGCAAGACCGCCGATCTCGTCCTTGTTCTTCACGGTTTCTGCGAGCTTTTTGCCTGCTATACTGTTTTCCTTTGAGAATCGGCTTGTTTCCGTGGTAATTGCCCTGATCGGCTTCAGCAGTACAAAATGAAGATATAGCGTCTGTCCTATTATTACAAGAACCGCCAATCCTATCATTACCGCAATGACCCTGTTCACATAAGTATTGCGCACTCTGACAATGGATTCCATCTGTCTTTGAACGCACAGAATAGCCGTTGTTTTTCCCGTTTTATCTTTCAGCGGTATCATAACGGTTATATGCGGATCAGTTTCGATATAGCCCTGATCCCTTACCACTGCTTCCCTGTCCGATTCACCGTCATACAGCCGTTTGTATTTTTCGCGGTATTCGTCATTGGTCGTATTGCGGACAAAGCCGAAATCGTAGCATTGGTAATCACTGTTATTGTTTATGGTCGAAAACAGGAATGTGATATGCTTATAGTCTGTCAGATCGGGACGAATCACATATATGAACGTCACTCCCTCGGAATTGCAGAGATCTGACATTTTTTTCCATGTTTCGAGATATTCCTGTGTTTTGCCTCCGCTTTCGGCATAGGCATCCATTCTGTCTGCATCGATCCCTGCCGACGCAGTATTTGCCGTATTGAAGGCGTCATCTGTGTACTGTTCAAGCAGCGCTGCGGTAAAGCTGTTATAACCCATGATACTGACGATAACAGAAAAAATCACAAGTATTGAGATTATTCCGAAAACGCTTTTAAAAACCACGCTTAATCCTTTTCTTTTTTTCTTAACATTTGTTTTTTCTTTTTTTGCATTATCTTTTTTCATATCATTATAACCTCATTATTCATTCAGAATTTCTGATTTTCATTTATATTTTACCACTTATTGTAAGGTAAATGTCAAATAAATTTATCATAAACAGCATAATAATCCGTTAAAAATCATAATAAAACATAAAATCTATATTTTAACCAAATGCGTCACCGATTTATTGTATAAAATCACAGTGTCATAATTTAAATGCAGCCTGCCATTTTTTCTACAATTTTATATTTATATAGACAGTTGTAAAAAAATATTAATTATAGTATAATTAAACCAATATATTATAAAACAGGAGGCCATTATGAGACCTGATTTAAACCCCGAAAAAACGGCTGAGGATTATCTTGAAGCTATGCTGATGATAAAGATCAAGAACGGAGAAGTGAGATCCGTTGATATAGCACGTCATCTTGGCATTACCAAACCCAGCGTAACATATACCACCAAACGCCTGAAAGAAAAGGGTTACATCACAATGGATAAGGATAATTATATCACTATTACCGAAAGCGGATTAAAAATTGCCGAAAAAATCTTTGCCCGTCATAAAATCCTTACTAACCTTTTTATCCGTCTTGGCGTTCCGGAAAACATTGCCGAGGAAGACGCCTGCAAAATAGAACACGATATCAGTCCGGAAACCTTCGACGCCCTTTGCAGGCATCTTGAAACCTACGGGAAAGATCAATAAAAGCCATTATCAGAAACCATGTGACAGATAATATCAGAGCTAAAAATGATTATACAGAACGATGAAAAATGCACTTTGTGAATGTCAAAACAATTCTTTCAGGCAGCGGCGGATATTCCGGAATGAATATTTACCGCGGGTGTACTCACGGCTGTATCTACTGTGACAGCAGAAGCAAATGCTACCAGTTCACCCACCCCTTTGAAGATATTGAAGTAAAGCAGAATGCGCCGGAGCTTCTTGAAAAAGCACTGAGATCAAAAAGAAAAAGATGTATGATAGGTACGGGTGCAATGTCCGACCCATATATGCATTGCGAGGAAAGATTACAGCTCACGAGAAAATGTCTTGAGGTGATTCTCAGGAACGGTTTCGGCGCGGCTGTTCAGACTAAATCAGACCTGATACTCAGAGATATTGATCTGCTTGAACAGATCAATAAAACAGCAAAATGTGTTGTCCAGATAACACTCACAACATATGACGACGCTCTGTGTAAAATACTGGAGCCGAATGTCTGCAATACCAAGCGCCGTATCGAGGTCCTGAAAACAATTCAGGAACGCGGCATACCGACAATCGTATGGCTGACCCCCATTCTCCCGTTCATTAATGATACAAAGGAAAATATCACAGCTATCCTTAATGAATGTGTCGGCGCAGGAGTCATGGGAATTATTGATTTCGGAATGGGGCTGACCCTCCGGGAGGGAGATCGTGAATATTATTATGCGGCTCTTGACAGGCATTTCCCCGGCATGAAGGAAAAATATATCAGCCGCTACGGCAATGCATATGTGCTCACAAGTCCGCAGGCTGATGAGCTGACAACAATTTTTCACAGGATATGCCGCGAAAACGGCATCATGTCCGATCCGGACGAATGTTTTTCTTATATGAGGAAACTGCCGGAAAAATACGAGCAGCTCAGCTTTTTCTGAACCCGATAGTGAAAAATATTACAGTACGGTGCCTTGCCGCGGAATGATCTCCATAAAGCATGGGCATATATCTTTAGGCAGCACCGCACAAAGACCGCCTTAAAATATTATCACCTGCTAATCGGAATAGCTCTGATCGGGGCAATTGTAATTCTGCTTGTATCTGTTCCGGAAGGAATAGACAGCCTATTGTTCCGTATCATTCTCGGAGCTGTCATCATTATCATTTATCTTTCAGCAATGGTAATGATGTGGATAGAAAAAAAGCTTGAGTCAAAAAAACGGACAGAACAGCTCCAAAAATTCCAGTCCGAAATAAAAGGTACTGCACAAGTAAACTGAATACGAAAAGCCTGACCGGTTTGATCGTCCGGTCAGGCTGTTTTAATATGTATTAACTTGAACTGTCAGGTGCTTTTACGGCAGCATCGGATCCGGTTCATAATTACTGATTTATGCTCATTAATGATCCCGGTGATAAATCACTTTGCATATTCCTTTATGATTTTATCAATATGAATACCGCTTTCAAGCTGATGGAGCATTGTCAGGGCAGGATTGGTTCTGTTTGCGATACGCTCATAAAGGGGTAAAAGATATATCTCTTCGCCAAAGCCGCGCTCAATAAGTCCCTGCTTGCAAAGGTCAATGATCTGTTTAGTCAAAGAATACATACCGTCAGTATCTATATATGCAGGCTTGATCCGACAAACAAGCTGGCGGCGCAGCTCGACTGCATTATAACCGTTGTTATAAAGCGAACAATCATTTTTGATAAGCTCCATAAGCTCGTCCGTTTTATCAAGCAGACCGGTATGAAATGCCGCAACTGTCATAGCATCGCTTATCGGCTGACAGCAGGCGCTTCGGAATTCTATCGTTCCTCTGAATGTAAGATCCTCTGTTTTGAAGGTACGAAGATATATTATATCCTCAGGCTGAGGATTAAACTCCATAGAACATATCTCGCCGTTTTCGAGATATTCTCCGGTAAGCTTTTCCGTATTGAAGTATTCCAGAAGGTTGACCGGTTTGAAATTGAGATACTTCCCGTTTCTCTCAACACAGTAGATCGCTGTGGTGGAGATATAATTCAGAAGATCATCAACTGTATCAAGCTCACAATCATACATTCCTACATTATGCGGATTGATGCCGTGTGTACTGTTCTCCCATAGCATATCGCGGCAGCATAGCAGATCCTCATTTTCGTGCAGCAGTACGGAATTGCTGAAAAGCAGAGCCTTGATCGGTTCAAGCTGATTGAAGGTATTTATAACCTGCGGGATCCTGTCCCTGGTGACATCAAGCTGGACCTGTGATGCGCTCGAAAACATACCGAACTGAGGATAACGGTGAAAATACATCGGCAGACAGGCATATTTTGAAAAGGACGACAGATGATGGAAAAGCATTTTATATCTGCCGTTTTCGATCGGAACATTATTATTTACCATTCGGTTGGGATTGATCCCCATACCGGTCAGTGTATAGTTGAAGCGCTTTAAATGATCCTGCACAAAATCATAATACCGTCTGAAGCGTCCGTGTATGGTGTGAAGCTCGATTTCTTTGCCAAATGAAAATTCCATATTGTTGTATGAACAGTCATAGGAGAATACATCTCCGTTTACTTTATTCAGCGCAGAATAGATATGTCCCTGCTCATCAATCCCGGTAGGAATAAAATCAAATTCTTTCAGGAAAAGCTCTGTCAGCTTATGGACTATATCAAAATTCACTGCTTTGTGTGAGAGATTAACGATCGGCATTTCTATCTCTACGCCGATAAAGCTGCCGTCCTTGTTTTCAGTAGGTTTTATATACCGGTCATATAAAATTTCAGCCACATCATCTTTTGTCATAATAATCACCCTTTTATTGAGTCTGGAGTTTAAAAGCTTTGCTTTCAACAAGCAAAGGCAAGCCGTAGGCTTGCTGTCGTTCAGTGGGAGATTTTTACTCCCACTGAACGGATATATGGCACCCGTACCGCAAAGGACAATTATGCCGTATCATAATATTTCAAAGTCTTTGCGCGGCGCCGCCTATAGGTTTGCAAATATGCGATAAAGCAGTTTCATGGATTCTTCGCTTTCAATGTATTCATGTCCGTGATTGGTTCCGGTCTTTATCAGGCTGCCCTTATAATACGCTAATGATCTTGTAAAAGGCAGGGGCTGCCATTCCTCGCTGCTGAGGGGGACTGTGGAAAGCAGCGTATAGTTATCCCTGCTCAGATAAAAAAGTGTTCCCTTGCAGTTGGTATGAGCATAAAGATACTTTCCATCTGAAAAAAGCAGATTAAGTTTGTTTCCCTTCGCCATTTCGCATATTATCCCGTCAAACAAAGCAAAGCGTTCTTCAAAGATCAGCCTTGTCCCCTTTTTAGCTTGCGCTGCATTTAATCTGTCAATAAAATACAAAAGTATTCTTTCGCTGTCGGTATCGCCAAGCTGTTTTTTTACATATTGGCTCAGCGGAGAATAATCAAAAATAGTACCGTTATGGATAAGCGTCCATCTCCTGCCCGTATTGTCCTTTGCGCTGAACGGGTGGCAGTTTTTGTATTCAACATTACCGATCGTTGCATAGCGGATATGGGCAAGCATTATTTTTGCCTTAACGGGCTGAGATAATCTTTCTTTCAGATAATTGCTTTCTGATGCCTTTATGCTTTCCTTTTCGATCAGCGCGCTGTTGCGCGAAATGCAGGCAAGTCCCCAGCCATGGGGATGATGCTCGCTGTGGCTGTAAAAGGTGCGGAGATAGTCATTTGCATTAAAATCATCTCTTGAGATCAATCCGAATATTTCACACATATCCGACACTCTCCCTGTATTCTTTCGCCAGAGCGATCCCCTTATTCATATAATCATCTCCGAAACGGCTGCTTACTCTCTCCGCATAGCTTTGCCCCTTCCGGGTTTTATTTATCTGATATTCAATAATATCACTGTATTCGGGGAAATACTTTTCTGTAAAGAACTTTATTTCTTCAAGGACACTTATCGCTCTTTGTCTGATATCCTCATTTCCGAATATGGCAGCGGACTTTACGTCACGAATCGCTTTTATCTGATCTTTGCCGGTAAAATCATATTCCGGAAGTGAGGCAAGATAAAGCATGAGCAGATGTACAAATCTGATATCCTCTGTAAAAATGCCTGTCTTTGAAAGCGGATTCACATCTATCACACGAAGTTCCAGATGATTTATACCGTTTTCCGCAAGCGCTTCCAGACTGTTTGCGCCCCTCGGTTTCAGTCTGACAGGATAATAAAGCTCGGACACGGAACGCAGATTGCCGTCGTCAATATATTTTTGTATGCTTGCGATATAACTGTCAAGACAGGAATAGTCAAGTATCGGCGTAAAATGGTTCCAATAGCCGATCTCAGAACATCTGACGGAGGAATAGACATTGCTGCTTGTGCCTATCGTAGTATCTGCAACAGGACTTGCCGCCGTAAGATATACTACAAGCCACGCATATTCCGTCAGCCGTGATGCAAGCTCAAGATACAGATGGTTTTTGAAATCAGAAATGCTTTCATAACCGCTTTGCTCACAGGCTGTTTCTACAAGTTCATTCGTAAAGGAAAAATTGAGATGAATCCCTGAAAACAGCATTTTTATCTTTCCGTATTTCTGAGCAAGATACTGACGATAAACAGATTTGTTCTGCAGACTTCCGCTGTACTTTGCTACAGGTATTTCAGCCTCGCCGCTTATCCTCGGCGGATTTGAAAACGGCCAGAGATATTCGTCCTGCTCTTTGAGCCTGCTGTTGACGATTTTTTGCAGATCTGCAAGATGCTCATTGACCTGCTCAGGTGTAGCAAAAACATCACTTATCAGTTCTGTCTGATTTTCGCAGAAGTCACGTTCAATATTCTTATTGATTTCAAACGGGTGCGGTGACTGGGCAAGACTGCCGTTATTGCATATACGCAGACCTTCCCTTTCAATACCGAATTCAGCTTGTCTAAAGTATTCATTTAATGTGTTATTGTCTATATCCAACAGCATAATATCATCTCTCACATATTTACATAGTGGTCAGATAGGTATATATGATATAATAACCTACTTATTTGATAGGTTATTATATCATATTATTTCTTTTGTGTCAATGCTTATAAAAAACAAGTCTGCACAGACAGCCTGAACTTTTATATAACCATATGATTTAAGGCAACACCGCACAAAGAACGCCTTACGGCTTAGCACCACATCTGCTTGCTCTTTTTCCGTCATTCTGCACAAAACTCGCTTGATAACCGTCAGGTTAACTGCGCTCGTTTTGCACATCTTTGTGCGGTATTGCCTTAATCCATAAAAAAAGACTTCCGGCATTATTTTGCCGGAAATCCTGAATCAATACAGCTTGTTTTCTTTACGGATCAGATCTTATCGCTAAAAGTCATCTGCGAAAAAACGGACAGATCATGTTCAATTAATACCGGGATAATTTCAGAGCTTTATTACCGTTTCAATCATTCCTTGTACTCGTACCATTCCCCTTTAAGATATGCACTCTTTGTCTTTTCAGAACCCCTGCCCTTTTTGGGCTTTGCAGAAAGATCAATTGTATAAACCTTACCTGTATTTTCATTTGATTTATATGCCAGGTCGGCTGTCTGATATGCATAAACACCGTTTTTCACTTCTTCATCAGTTACACCGTTGCTGAAAATAATGCTCGTTGCTCCCTCTGGTGCGATCACTCTGTAGATATCAGTTCCCTTGATCTGCTCCATCTCAAATCCCGGCCACATATTTTCATAAAAACCGCCGGTTATTAAAAGCTTTGCTTTCAACAAGCAAAGGCAAGCCGTAGGCTTGCTGTCGTTCAGTGGGAGATTTTTACTCCCACTGAACGGATATATGGCATTGCGGTTATAACACTCCTTGTATACAAATGTATAGCAAAATTCTGACAATATCCTGCCAAAAAATAGGACAAAACCTTTTTATATAACTTTACAAAATTTCAGATGATTTTCATAACATTTTCTATAATAATAACCAAAAAATTGCTATTTTTTCCCGAATATCATATATTATCATTGAATCGGAAAATATCAGGATCCTCTCTGACAGCAATATGTTTCTGTGCAGATCACCAAAATCTTTTCTGAGCCGGATCAGATCTGTAATCTCTGAAAACAACATCGGAGTGAAACGGCATCAGCGGGATCCTTCAAATGAAAATGCTTTCTGTATCAAACAGAAGTTTTTTTAATTATTCTGAAAAACGCCCCGCTTTTGTTAAATATTTGTTATATATTTGTTATACACCCTATGTTATAGTAAAAAGGTAATGCTATTACTATCCTGTTTTCAAAAAATAAGAGCGGATGATTTTCTGCCCTGATAATAAGATTGACAAAAAGTAAAAGCAATAATATAATATTACCGGGCAATTCAATGCTCTGAAAAAAAAAACGGAGGTCAGACAAATGAAAAAGAAATTAGCAATACTCTTGCTGGCATCAATGGTGATGTCCTTCTCTGCCTGCAATCAGCAGAAAGATACCAAATCAGAAGAGTCAAAGTCAACACAGACATCAGCTTCTTCCGAAACATCGCAGGACAGGGAAACTGTGTATCAGGTAGCGCTTTTGCAGTCGCTTACTCAGGGCTACTATGACGGCATTATCAAGGTAAGCGATCTTAAACAGCACGGCGATACCGGTATCGGTACATTTGAGGGCGTCAACGGCGAGATGATCGTTATTGACGGCAAGGTATACCAGGCGCTCGGCGACGGTACGGTAAAGGAAGCCGATGATAACGAAACAGTCCCGTTCTCAAATGTCAGCTTCTTCGACAGTGATGTTTCTGTCGATCTTAAAGATATCAAGGACATGGCATCATTCAAGGCTGAGCTTGACAAAACGGTAAACGAAAAGGGCAAGAATATGTTCTATCTCGTAAAGGTCAGCGGTACATTCGATAAGATGTTCGTCCGCAGCGAGATCAAGCAGGAAAAGCCCTACAAGAGCCTCGACAAAGCTCTTGAAACAGACCAGCGCGAATTCAATTACGACAATATCAAGGGTACGGTAGTAGGTCTTTACTGCCCCGATTATATGGGCGGACTCAATACCCCGGGCTGGCATTTCCATTTCATTTCCGATGACAGAACAAAGGGCGGTCATATGCTCGACCTTTCATTTGCAAGCGCAAAGGCAGAGCTTGATATCACACCGAGCTTTGATATGCAGCTTTCGGATAATTCCGATTTTCAGAGCATGGAGCTTGCAAAGAATGTTGACGACGCTATCAAAAAGGTCGAAACTTCTGATAAATCCAATACACAGGAGAACTCTCTTTCTATGTGGAAGGATTCTGCGCCGCTCAAGACTCAGCTTACCGAATATATAAAAGAGATCACCGATGAAAAATCCGATTCATTTATTCCTGTTGAGAACCGTATAGCTGTATTTGATATGGACGGCACTCTCTGCTGCGAAACTGATCCGGGTTATTTCGACCACAAGCTCCTTTATCACCGCGTAATGGAGGATCCCGATTATAAAGACAAGGCAAGCGCCGAGGAAAAGGAAACAGCAAAGATAATTGAAGAGTATTTCAAGACAGGCTCATACCCGAAGGGACTTGACGTAAAGCACGGCACAGCCGTAGCTACAGCATTCAAGGGCATGACTCCGGCTGAATTTGACGCTTATGTCAAGGCTTACAGAGATCAGCCGATGGAAAGCTATGACGGTATGACAAACGGACAGGCATTCTATAAGCCGATGTTACAGGTCATTGATCTGCTGAAGGCAAATGACTTCACTGTTTATATCGTCAGCGGAACGGACAGACTTATCACAAGAGGACTTGCTGAAGGCATCGTTGATATACCGGTCAGCCAGATGATCGGCTCAGACGAATCCCTTGTTGCTACGGGTCAGGGTGATACCGACGGACTTGATTATACCTTCACTCATGATGACAAGCTTGTGACCGGCGGTGATTTCCTTATCAAGAACCTCAAAATGAACAAGGTCACCGTGATCCAGCAGGAGATCGGTCAGCAGCCGGTTCTGTCATTCGGCAACAGCTCAGGCGATGGCGCTATGGCTAACTTTACGATCACAAACAACAAGTACAAGAGCGCCGCATTCATGCTCTGCTGCGATGATACCGAAAGAGAAAACGGCAACACTGAAAAGGCTGAAAAGATGCGCAAGAGCTGTGAGGAAAACGGCTGGACAGCAGTTTCTATGAAGAACGACTGGACAACCATCTACGGCGACGGCGTTACCTATAAAGGCAAGGCAGAGTGATGGATCTGTCATAAAATAAGCCGCTTGCTGACAGGAAAACGTTTTTTATATTATTATCCAAAAAGAAGAACCGTCAGAGCATCAACTGCATTACTGTAGTCGTTTTGCTTAAAGCGGTAATGGGTCGAAGATGTCATTCCCTAAAGTTCTCTATAGTATTTTTTGCCTATAGCGACTTTTGTATATGACCTCTTCGACCTCTCATTTTTTTGCCATATTCAAGGCGGTATTCCTGCATATCCTGGCAAGGTATGCGAAAAAATGCTTCGGCTTTTGCGGCGGTATTGAATCCCACGCTTTCATATAGGTATCGTTTTCACATTCTTCCGCATCCTCTTTACTCTGCAAAATACGGAACGCGAGAGCATAAAGCTGCCTGCCGTAGCTTTCCTTAGTCCGAGTTACAGCGTCCTCATCACGACTGAAATACAGCTCAATGATTTTGTTATCCTCCATATTGAATCCTCCAAAGGTTTATAAGATCCGGATCTATATGCCCTTCAATATTATAGACCGGATCAAATCATTTTTCGTTGCGTTTTTTAATATTTATTTATCATATAAAAACGGACTGCCAAATTACAGTCCCTTTTACGGTAAATATTTTCATCAACTGAGCAAGCACGTCCTTTTAAAATAATGTTGACGTTTATTGTGATTTGTGTTAATATTATAACAGCAACATACAAGTAAAGTGAATCGAGATATAAAACCCTTTTCAACTACCGGAGTTTGTACAAAAGATAATAACTATGTGGTGGATATTACAGACCGGATTATAAAGATAAAAGCAATGGCGATGAAAATGGTATAAGCAAGGATAAAATCAAAAAATACTTTACATTCGGAACCAACGGTACGACATTATCTACAAGAATACAAGTATTCTTCCAAAACAGGGTTATATCTACGATGATACAGCTGAGCCCGGAAAAATTCAAGGAGGAATATGTATGAAAAGAAAAACGAAAACCAGAGCAATAGCTGCGGTACTTGGTATCACCACCGCTGTGGGTATATTCTCATCAGGCATTGGGGCTAATGAACTAAAAGCAGATGCTGCATCAAGAGTTGATCTTAATTATCTGATGGAAAAGTTTCCTGATGGCAAATACTGGAATCACATGGGAATGTCTGAAAACAATCCTGACGGATGGACGGATATTCCGTGTCAGCATTCGATTGTTCCATCAGCCCGTGGGTATTATTATGTAAGCAATGGCACATGCAATTATTTCGGAGGGGATAGTCAGTGCTGGGGCTTTGTTGACAAGCTTGCGTATGAGTGTTACGGAACAATGTATCATACATTATGGCCTAAGACCACACTGGATAATCTCAAGCCCGGCGATGCGATACGATTCCAATATGATATGCATTCGGCATTCATCACAGGAGTAGACGGAGAAAAGGTAACTTATGGTGACTGCAACAATAATTTCAGCGATTGTAAGATCCGTTGGAATGTGGAAACCACAAAGTCTGAAATTGCAAAATCGTTGATTGCAGTTTATTCTGCGCCTGAGGAGCTGACTGTCAACCTTGTTAATCGTTCCTATGCTGATACAGACGAGCTGAAATTCGGAAACAGAATAAATGCTAAAGGTGTTGCGGCAGGCGGAGCAGGACATTATCAATACGAATTTGCGGTACAGAAGCCAAATGCAAAATCCTATACAGTTATCCAGAAATACAGTAACTTTGAATACTGCTCATATTTTCCGTGGGTAGAGGGAAAATATAATCTGAGAGTCAATGTAAAGGATAAGGACGGCAAGGTTGAAGGAAAGGTATTTCCGTTTACTGTCAAAGCAGATAAACTCCAGAACAGATCATCATTGAAAAAAAATAAATTGACTTATGGAGAAAAAGCGGAATTTACATTCGGCGCTGCGGGCGGAACAAACGGATATCAGTACTCCGTCAGTGCTGTCAAGCCGAGCGGAAAAACTGTTACCCTGAGAAATTACAGCTACGGCAAGAGTTACAGCTATTATCCGTGGGAAACGGGCAAATATACCATTACAGTCAAGGTAAGGGATGCCTCGGGAAAAACTGCATCAAAAGACTTTAGTTTCACAGTAAATGCGCCGAAGCTGAAAAACAACAGTACAGTTGACAAAGCGTCTGTTGTTTACGGTAATGATATTGGATTCAATTTCAAATCAACAGGCGGAACCGGCGGATATCAATACCATATTGATATGTTCAAGCCGTCATCTCAGAAGTGGATCACGCTAAAAAACTACAACAATGCGACGAGATTTATTTATCACCCGTGGGAAGAAGGAAAATATAAATTCAGGATAACTGTACGTGATCGTATGGGTAAGACAGCAGTTATTGAAAAAGAGGTCACTGTTAAAACAACACCCATTCGGAATCTTTCAGTTATAGAAAAAAATGTTGTATACGGAAATGATACTTTAATGACATTTTCTGCAGACGGAGGTTCGATGAATTATCGTTTCAAAGTCGAAGCATATAAGCCTGAATCGAAGATATGGGCAACGCTTCGTGATTTTAGTTATGCGCCGGAATACAAATATCATCCATGGGAGATCGGACAATATATTATAAGGGTCACAGTTATGGATTCCTTCGGAAAAACTGCAACAACAAAATACGGTATGGAAGTAGCAAAGTAATACAGCGAAAAAAGCCGTGTTTCCCACAATCAGAACGGGAAACACGGCTATAATTATGATTTTTTGATCGGTCTTATGAATTTGTTCCGAGTAATCCGATATCATCAGCATAAGGCTTCATTCCGTTAATGCAGATATCGGCAACCTCGTTTACTGTCATATTGAGCATTTC
>CACYWT010000029.1 GCA_902778175.1 uncultured Ruminococcus sp.
CCGCCTTAGAGGGTGCGGGTGTCCAGTGGACACCTCTGAAAGGCAGAAGCACCGACCGAGCCGGCAGGCGAGACTCGGGGGACATACTTTGCGGTTATATTACAGACGAGCCGAGCCGGTCTTTCTTGCAGCGTCGATCACAGCCTGCGCAACTGTCTGACCGATACGCTTGTCAAATGCATAGGGAAGAATGTACTCTTCTTTAAGCTCATCATCGCTGACGATCGATGCGATAGCATATGCAGCTGCGACCTTCATATCGTCATTGATCTCCCTTGCGCGGCAGTCGAGAGCGCCGCGGAATATTCCAGGGAAGCAAAGCACGTTGTTGATCTGGTTCGGGAAATCGGAACGTCCCGTGCCGATAACTCTTGCGCCTGCCGACTTTGCAAGATCGGGCATGATCTCGGGTGTGGGGTTGGACATTGCAAATACTACAGCGTCCTTGTTCATGGAGCGAACCATTTCTTCGCTTACGATATTCGGAGCGGAAACGCCGATGAATACATCTGATCCCTTCATTGCGTCCGCCAGAGTGCCTTTCAGGTGACTGCGGTTTGTGATCTCTGCCATTTCAGCTTTTGCGCTGTTAAGACGTTCATCACCCTCGCAGATGATACCGACGCTGTCACAGAGAATGAGGTTCCGGACACCCATCTTCATAATAAGCTTGGAGATGGCGATGCCTGCCGATCCTGCGCCGTTTACTGTTACGCGGATATCACCGATGTTTTTATTGACGACTTTGAGCGCGTTTACAAGCGCAGCAGCTACTACGACCGCCGTACCGTGCTGGTCGTCATGGAAAACCGGAATATCGCATATTTCCTTGAGCCTGCGTTCAATCTCGAAACAGCGGGGCGCTGCGATATCTTCAAGATTTATTCCGCCGAAACTGCCGGAAATGAGATAAATTGTACGGACTATTTCATCAACGTCCTTTGAACGAATACAAAGCGGAAAAGCGTCAACATCACCAAATTCCTTGAAGAGAGCGCATTTGCCTTCCATTACGGGCATACCTGCTTCGGGACCGATATCGCCAAGTCCGAGTACTGCCGTACCGTCAGTGATGACCGCTACAAGATTATTCCTGCGTGTGAGCTGGAAGGATTTATCGTAATCCTTCTGTATCTCAAGGCAGGGTTCTGCAACGCCGGGAGTATATGCGAGGGAAAGCTCCTCTGAATTTGTGATAGGGGCGCGGGAAACTACCTCGATCTTTCCCTTCCATTCATAATGCTTCTGTAAAGATTGCTGTCTGATATCCATTCTTATTTTCCTTTCTTTTATATGATTCCGAAGTATCTACATTATACTACACTTCAACATACGTTTCAAGCCTGAGATATTGACGCCGGATCCGATCGGCTTCATTCGCTATGAATACGGGCTGAAAAAAATTTTTTTGAATTTCTGCAAAAAGTTGACCCCGACAGGTCAACTTTTCTGCGTTTGGGAGGGACTATTGAAAGGGGGTAAGACATTGAAGGAGAAAAACGGTAAACTGACGCAAAGAGAAAAGATGTTCTGTATCTATTATGTGAGCTGCGGTAATTCAAAGGAGGCTGCTTTCCGCGCAGGGTACAGACAGCCGGAAAAAAACGGCGCGATGCTTCTGATGCGTGAGGATATTGCCGCCAATATCGACATTCTTTCCGCAAGCGGTATCAGGAACAGCCGCCAGATGGCAAGATCGGGATATGAAAGGCTTGCTTTCGGAGATGTGACGGACGCTGTGCGGCTTATGTTTGAGGGAGATCCGTCGGCGGTCGATCCGGCAAAATATGATCTTTTCAATGTCGCTGAAATAAAGCGTCCCAAGGACGGGGCAATGGAGATCAAATTTTTTGACAGGATCAAGGCTCTCGAAAAGCTTGAGGAGATCGACGATGGCGACAAAAGCGATGTTTCGGATTTCTACAAGGCGCTTGTCGGGAAAACGGAGGTGAGCTGAACATTACGTTTTGTTTCTGCCGGATCATTTACACGACCGGAATATGAAGATCCGGGAATCAGCCCGGGAAAGGAGAAAAATGGAATATAAGCAATTTTCGGAAAAGCAGCTGAAGGTGCTGCGGTGGTGGTGCGGGGAGGGGAAAAATAAAGACGGGATCATCTGTGACGGCGCAGTCAGGAGCGGAAAAACACTTTGCATGAGCGTTTCCTTCGTGAGCTGGGCAATGCTGTCATTTGACGGCGGCAGCTTTGCCGTCTGCGGAAAAACTATCCGCTCGGTAAAAAGGAACCTTGTTTCTCCGCTGATAGGAATACTCAGGGGTCTTGGCTTTACCGTGAAAGACAGATTGTCAATGAATATCATTGATATTTCCGACGGGAAAAGAACAAATACCTTTTATCTTTTCGGCGGAAGAGATGAGGGCGCGGCGGCTCTGATACAGGGTATAACCCTTTGCGGAGTGCTTTTTGACGAGGCGGCTCTTATGCCGAGGTCATTTGTCGAACAGGCGGTCGCAAGATGCTCACGGGACGGATCAAAGCTCTGGTTCAACTGTAATCCGGAATATCCGCAGCATTGGTTCAGACTTGAATGGATCAAAAAGGCAGAGGAAAAAAATCTTATGTATATACATTTCTCTATGGAGGATAATCCGTCGCTTTCCGCTGAAATGCTCGCAAGATACAGAAAGCTTTACAGCGGCAGCTTCTACCGCAGATTCGTTTTAGGTGAATGGACAGCAGCCGAGGGCCTTGTATATCCGTTTATGTCTGATGAGAAAATGTTCTGCGATATTCCGCAGGGGAATTTTGACGATTATATTATTTCCTGCGATTACGGAACGGTCAATCCTTCGTCCTTCGGTCTGTGGGGATTGAAGGACGGTATCTGGTACCGTATAGACGAATACTATTACAGCTCACGCAGAGAGGGCTTTTCACGAACAGATGAGGAGCATTATCAGGGATTGCAGAGTCTTGCCGGCGACAGACCCGTTTCTTTGGTTATCGTCGATCCTTCTGCTGCAAGCTTTATTGAGGTTATCAGGCGGCATGGAAAATTCCGCACAAAGGCAGCTAAGAATCAGGTGATCGACGGTATACGTCAGGTGGGTACAGCCCTTAAACAGGGCGAGATACGCATATGCAGGGGATGTAAGGACTGTATACGGGAATTTGGCTTGTACCGATGGGAAAGCGGAGGGAGAGATGCTCCGCTGAAAGAAAATGATCATGCTATGGACGACGTGAGATATTTTGTCGCAACCTGTCTTTATGATAATGAGGACGACGGAATATTCGTTTTCGCGTCCCCAAGACTCTGATAAGGAGGTGACTGAAATGAATTTGTTTGGCAAAAGAAAAAAGGAATCTGTTCCTGTTGTGCAGACGGCGCCCTCGGTCGGCGGACATCATCCGTTTGTCAGCATACGCAATTACCGTCCGCTGAGTTCGTCCGAAAAGGAGCTTTACCGCTCGCTGAGGGAATCCGTGCCGATCATTGATGCCGCGATATACAAGATAGTCCGTCTTGTCGGCGGATTCAGCATAAAATGCAGAGATGGATCGGCTCAGCAGGCAATGAACGGATTTCTGAGGGATATTCAGGTGAACGGTATCAGCGTGGGCATGGAAAGCTTTATTGCCCAGTATCTTGAACAGCTTCTGACCTACGGTACGGCAGTCGGAGAAATGGTTCTTGATGAAAACGGGAATATCGCCGCGCTGTATAATGCTTCCCTTGACAATGTGGAGCTTTCGATCGGAGATAATCCGCTTGATGTCGGAATATCAGCTGTCAGAGGAGGAAAAAAAGAACCGGTAAAATATCCGTCGCTTATCATGTGCAGCGCAATAATGCCGGAGGCAGGAAATCTGTACGGCACTTCGGTGCTGAAAGGTCTGCCGTTTGTCTGTGATATTCTGCTGAAAATATACAACGCTCTCGGTACTAACTGGGACAGACTCGGCAATGTCCGCTTTGCGGTGACATACAAGCCGGGCGACAGCGAAAAAAGCCAGAGCAGGGAAAGAGTAATGATGATCGCAAGTGAATGGAGCAAGGCAATGAAAAGCTCCGAGCCGAGGGATTTTGTTTCCGTAGGCGATATCAGCATTAAGGCGATCGGCGCTGAAAACCAGATCCCGGACAGTGAGATCCCCGTAAGACAGATACTGGAACAGATAACCGCAAAGCTTTCTATTCCGCCGTTCCTGCTGGGACTGAGCTGGTCAACTACCGAGAGAATGTCATATCAGCAGGCGGATATGCTGACAAGCGAGCTGGAATATTACCGCAGGATACTTTGCGGATGTATCGGGAAGATATGCCGTACTTTTCTTGTTCTGGGCGGATATGACGATGATTTTGAGATCGTTTGGAGCAATATAAATCTTCAGGACGAAACCGAGCTTGCAAAGGCAAGACTCTATAACGCTCAGGCAGAACAGATAGAAAAAAGAACAGCAAGGGAGGAAACAGTTTGACAACAAATGAAAACGGTCTGAGAGAAGGCGAGATAGATATTATCAATAACTTTACCAGACGAAAGCTTGCGCCGGAGGAGGTATTCGTATTCTCTCTGGTGTTATGCGACAACGAGATCGACAGGGATCATGAGCGGTTCTCCGAAGATGCGCTGAAAAAGCTGGAAACGCTTTTCTGCGGCGTTACGGGAGTGACGGATCACGATCCTAAAGCCGGAAACCAGACGGCGAGGATCTTTTCCTGCCGTACAGAAAAGGTACCGGGCAAAAAGACATCTTACGGAGAGGATTATGTCCGTCTTACGGCAAGAGCCTATATGCCGAGAACCGACGGCAACAGCGAATTTCTTATGCAGCTTGACAGCGGTATAAAAAAGGAAGTGAGCGTAGGCTGTTCGGTCGCAAAAAGGATCTGTTCAATATGCGGCTGCGAAAACGGCAGCTGCGGTCATGTCCGCGGCAGAACATATGACGGAAAGCTCTGTTATATGACGCTTGACGAGCCTACGGACGCATATGAATGGTCCTTTGTGGCGGTTCCTGCCCAGAAAGGCGCAGGAGTTATAAAATCATTCAAAAAAGGAGCAGTTGATACTATGGATATAGAAAAAAGACTTTTCAGCGGTACAGCCCAGAGCTTTACTGCTGATGAGCTGAATATTCTTGCGGATAATTTCCGCACTCTTAAAGAAAAGGCAGCCGACGGAGAAGCCTACAGAAGAAAGCTTGAGGCTGATATCAGCAAGCAGGCAGCCTTTGCGCTTCCGCAGCTCAAAAGAGATACGCTCGATTTTATGACGAGAAAGATGAGCGCGGTGCAGCTTGAGGATCTGTGCAAAGCTTTGTGTGCAAAGGCGGCAAAGAATGTTCCGCTCAGACCTCAGCTTTGTGCGGAGGATAAGAAAGACAACAAAAAATACAACGACTATAAAAATATCTGAGGAGGATTTATTAATATGAAAGTTTCATTTAACGGATTCGGTGAGAATGTTCTCACCTTCGAGACACAGGGTACGATCACAGCTCCGGAGCCGGTAATGGTTACTGCTGACGGTAAGGTCGGCGCGGCAAACGGAGTATTCTGCGGCATATGCACGGCTGTAAGAAACGGTTATGCTGCGGTTCAGGTAAAGGGCTATGTTACAGTACCATACAGCGGCACAGCTCCGACTGTGGGCTATGCAAAGCTCAAGGCGACAGACGGCAAGGCGGTAGTTGACGCAACAAACGGCAGGGAATATCTTGTCATTGACGTTGATACTACGGCTAAAACAGCAGGAATAATTCTTTGATAAGGGGAGGAAATCAATATGGCATTTTATGATTCTATTAAGCTTGAAAAGGGTATGTACGGCAACTCCGGCAAGACCTTTTCTGAAATACTGGAGGAGCTTGATCCTTCGGAAAACTACAGAGGCAGCGAACTTGAGGGACTGGACGCTTTTCAAAGACAGCTCAAGAGATTCGATATCAAAACAGGCGGTGTACACTCTGATACCGTTCAGAAGTTTTTCCGCACAAGCGACAGCGCAGCGCTTTTCCCTGAATATGTTTCCCGTGCGGTAAGACAGGGTATAGACCGCGCCGATCTGCTTTCCGATATAATCGCGGCAAAGACGGTTATCGACGGAATGGATTACCGCTCGGTGGTATCATCTCCGCTGGACGACGAAAAGAAGCTCAAGCCTGTGGCTGAGGGAGCATACCTGCCGCAGACGACAATTAAAACCGGCGATCAGCTTGTGAAGCTTCAGAAAAGAGGAAGAATGCTCGTTGCGTCCTATGAGGCGGTAAAGTTCCAGAAACTTGATCTTTTCACCGTGACGCTCAGACAGATAGGCGCGCATATCGCCCGTGAGCAGCTCAATGATGCGGTCGATGTTCTTATCAACGGCGACGGAAACAGCCCTGCTGCGGCTACCGTAAGCGCTGCAACACAGGGTACTCTTACCTATGACGATCTTGTCAAGCTCTGGGGCGAGCTTTCTCCGTATGAGATGAATACCCTTCTCGCTCCGACTGACGTAATGAAGGATCTTCTTTCCATGACCGAAATGAAGGACGCCAATGCAGGTCTTACCTTCCACGGTACGGGCAGAATGATAACTCCGCTCGGAGCGAAGCTGCTCCATGTTCCGTCGATCTCAGGCGACAAGGTCATCGGTCTTGATAAGAACTGCGCTCTTGAAATGGTTCAGTCGGGCGACGTGATCACCGATTATGACAAGCTTATCGACAGACAGCTTGAAAGGGCGTCGATCAGCTGTATCACCGGTTTTGCGAAGCTGTTCCCCGACAGCGTTAAGGTTCTTACATACTGACAGGAGGTAAGCGGTTGAATATTCAGAGAGTTGAAAAGATATTCCGCCGTTTGTCAGGTCTTTCTCCGGAAGAAACAATAGGACTTCGTTTTCTTTGCGAGGCGGCAGTTGAATACATAGACTGCCGTCTGAGCAATAAGGAAGATGGTGCGGGCGGCGACAGGCTGGAGTTTGCCGCCGCCGCATTTGCTTATTACCGTTATGTACTGTGGAAGCTGACGGACGGAGAAATGAACGAGATCAGGGTAGGAGAGATCAGCAGCAAGAGAAACAGTGCGGCTGAGCTTGAAGCGGCGGAAAGGCTTTGCAGGGAAGCGTTTTATGATATCCGTGATCTGCTGGAGCCGGAGGATTTCATTTTCACATCCGTAGGCTGAGAAAAACGGAGGGATAAAATGAACAGGATCAAAAAAATAATCGATCAGCTGGGGAAAAAAGTACAGATAAACGGACATAATGCTGTCGCGGTGATATATCCGATAAGAAAGAGCAAGGTCAGCGGAGGAGGTATCGGTTCTTCCGACAGCGGCAGAGTTGACCCCCATCTTTACATTTTGTTTACAGACAGTTCTCTGCCCGTAGGGACAGGCTACGGAAATGTTGTCAGGGACGAAGAGTATGAATATTATATACTGTGGACAGATGAGTGGAAAAGCAGGGCAGGGGATTATACGAGGATCTGTATGAGAAAGTCGGAGGTGAAAAGCGTAAATTGAGCTATGCAATGACGATGTATCAGCGCGCAATGCGCAGTGAAAGTCTGGAACATATAATTCCTGTGCTTGAGAGGAGCGGTAAGGAAACGGATTTCCCGATCAATAAGCCGTATGTCAGTTTCGGAACGGAATATGAGCAGGGAGAATACCTTCTGGGCAGTGATTCTCCGCTGATGAATGAGATAATGACAGTTACGGTCAGCGCAGCTGACACAACCGACGGAGAATACTGCCGCGCTCTTGCAAAGGAGGTCTGCATGAACGTGGTCGATCTGGACGAGGATAAGCGCATCATTTCCATAAATGCAGGAAACTGCCGTTATGATGCTGCAAGATGCGCATATACCATTACGATGAAATTCGGTCTTTCGGGGTCATGCGAACAGTAAGTCTGCCAAAGCGTTACCGGATCCCATATATGCGGGTGCAGGGCGGTCGACCGCCCTGCCGCGGGTCCGGGGCGCGCAGCCCCGGGCAGGTCCGGGCGGCAGCCCGGGAAGCGGGTCCGGGCGGCAGCCCGGGAAGCAGGTCCGGGCGGCAGCCCGGGAAGCAGGTCCGGGCGGCAGCCCGGGGGGCAGCCCGGGGGCAGCCCGGGAAGAAAGGAGGAATTGCTATAGGTGAAAACAGAGTGATCAGCGGCAGGAATGTTGCGGTCAGAATTGACGGAAAAGATGTTTTTAATGTACAGAGTATTGAGATACGGAAAAAATCGGTCATTCATAAAATAAGATCGGTTTTCAGGAATGATGATGCGGCTCTGCTCAGAGTAAACAGCAGCTATAAGGCAAGCATGACAGGGATAAGATTTCTCAGACCGTTTGAAAACTGTAATTTTTGCGATCTGGATAATTTTACTCTTGAAACGGAAATAGACGGCAGAAGATTTATTCTGGAGGGCTGCTTGTGGGACGACTATTCGGCTGCGGCGGATAAAAACGGTTTCAGCGAGCATATCAGCGTTGCAGCCGCAGAAATGAGAACGGAGGATGATAATGAAGGAGATACAGATTGATCCTGCTCAGATGCAGCAGATCACTGAAAATGAAAGATATGAAACGATCCTTCCGGAGATATCGGAGCTTATCCGGTACGATATGCTCCGATATCCCAGAAAACTGGAAATGGGAGATGATGATTTTGAATACTGACGGAAAAATGAGCTTCCGGGATTTTATATTTCCGATAAATCCTGCGGTAATAAGAATACAGCATAAAAGAAAGCTTGCAGTGAACAGTGTGCCGCTCGGAAACGACAATATAACCGATCTCGGTCAGGGTTCAAGAATAATTACAGGTGAGGGAGAATTTGCCGGAGAATCGTGTATCAATGACTTTATTTCCCTCAAAAAAGCAGCGGAACAGGGCGGCGGTATGCTATATATCCCTTCTCAGGAGCCAATATATGTTTTCGCTGAAAATATCGGGCTGAAGGCTTCAGACAGAGAAGGCGCGGTCGCATACAGCTTTCGCTTTGTTGAGGGCGACCCTGTGAAAAATAAAAAACGCATAAGCTTTGCCGAGGGTGACGGTGTTTCCTGCCTTTGGGATTATGCCTGGAAATATGATGTCGATATAGATCATCTCGCTGAGCTTAATCCCCATATCCGCAGACCAGATATGCCTGTGAAAAGAACTGAAAGGGTGAGAATTTGCTGAAATACATACTGACAGATATAACAGGAGCACAGACGCATTTGTCAAAGCCGGTCAGCATGAGCTTTGTTTCATCTTCTGACGCGCCTGCCGACAGCCTCAAACTTACCTTCGCATTAAACGGAGAAGCGGAAGAGATCCATTCCGTAAGGGTACTGAGCGGCGGTGAAACTGTTTTTTTCGGCTATGCTGACGAACAGACGGAAACGGTTTCTGCAAAGGGTACGATTCTTACGGTAAGGGCAAGAAGTCTTGCAGCTATACTGCTTGATAATGAGGCAAGACCGGGGGCTTACTGCCTGCCGACAATGGATATGATCTTTGAGCAGCATCTCAGACCGCTGGGTTTTGCCGGCTATTCGGGTGAAAATATTGTCTGCAAGGGCGATCTCGTGGTCACAAAGGGAATGAGCGAATGGGAAATGCTCAGCCTGTTCTGCAGCATATGCGGAATAGACAAGCCTTATGTCACTGATGACGGGATCATCGTTATAGGAGAAAAAAGAAAAGCAGATACCGTTCTGATCGACCGCAATTCTCCGGGAATAAGGCTTAGCCGCAGTATAAAACGCAGCGCGCTGATATCCGATATATATATCCGTACAAGCAAGAATGACGGATATATCTACCATATGGAAAACGATCATGCGAAAAAGCATAAGGGCTTGAAAGTAAGATATTTCAATGCGGCTGATAATTTCCGCAGATCGCCTGCATATGCCGGAAGGGTTATGTCCGCCGGCAACAGGGGCTTTATGACCTGCAGCGCAGAGATCGCAGGAATTATCTCCTGCCGCGTCGGAGATATTATGGTGATCGGCACAGGCAAGGAAAAATACAGGATAACCGGTCTGAGATATGATCTTGGCATCAACGGTGAAAAAACTACTATTACTGCGGAGGTGGAAGAATAATGTGGCTGTCAAAAAGTATTGCATCTGATAAAACAACTGCGCCTGCCGTTACCGGCGTTGCAGACGGAAGCATAGATGCGAGAATATCCTCATATACGTCGGAGGGAAAGGGAAGAAATGCCCTTGTGATGCCGGCAGGAATGTTAAGCCTGCCCGAAAAGAATGAAAAGGTAGTGACTATTTTAACTGAGGAAGGAGCGGTTTGTCTTGGAGTTAAGCCGGGATATTTCGGCGGTGAGATAGAGCCCGGCGAGGTACTGCTTTTTTCGTCCGGAAATGCATCTGTCAGGCTGATGAGGGACGGGAGCATAAGGATCAACTGCACTTCGCTTTATATAAACGATACGGAGGTGACGCTTGATGAGTCTGTATGATTCAGATGATCTTGCCGGAGAGGACATAGCAGAAGATGAAGAAAAACTGCGCCGGATATACATAGCCTTATCTGCGCACAGAGGAGGCTTTATCTTTGACAGAACACTCGGCAGCGATGTATACAGATTTACAGCGGAAAATAACGGACAGCTTGAGGCGGCTGTCCGTGAAGCCCTGAGCGAGATCCCTGAGGCGGAATGCAGCAGGATCAGAAAAATACAGGGCAGTTTTTATGCTGTGATCAGACTTGGAAATGAAACATATAATGTACCCATAAAAGGAGGAGAAGAGTGACGTACAGTTATAAGGAAATACTGAAAAGAATGAAAGACAAATATTCTGAGCTGAGCGGACATGACGCTGACGATCACGGGGATACGGGTATCCGGTTAAGACTTCTTGCCGGAGAGATCTTTTCCCTCGGCAATTATGCCGACTGGCTGAAAAAACAGATGTTCTATACAACGGCGACCGGCGAACAGCTCGATATGCACGCTTTGCAGCTCGGATTATCGAGAAACAAGGGGACCCGCGCACACGGCATGGTAATACTTTCGCTTAATGTCCCGGTGGAATATGATATTACGATCCCGTCGGGGACAGTGCTTTCGACCTCTGACGGAAGCCTGAGATATGTCGTGGAGGAAAACTGCGTTATCCAAAGAGGTTACAGTGTTGTTTTTGCGCAGCTTGCGGCGGAGAATACGGGAAAGAAATACAATATACCCGTCAGACTTGTTACTACTCTGGTGACGCATTTTTCTGTTGCTGTCAATATCGGTGGAGCAACAAGCTTTACCGGAGGCACTGATGATGAAACGGACGAAGAACTCAGGGAGAGGATAAAATATAAACTCGGACATATCGCGTCGGGAGCAAATATTGAATATTACCGACGCATAGCAGAAAGCTTTGATGAGGTAAGTTCAGCTTCTGTTTATATGCAGGGCGGTTATGTCAATGTCGTTATCGGCGGTAGAGGAGCTGCGTGTTCCGCTGAAACCGTCAGCAGTGTTCAGGCTGCCATGAATGAAAAGAAATGCGCAGGCGTTACGGTCCATGTATTTAACGCAGTTCTGACGCCATGCAATGTTGAGGTATCTGTGACTCCGGCAGACGGCTGGAGCTTTTCAAATATCAGTCAGAATGTTGAAAATGCTATAAGCGAATATTTTCTTTCTTTGCGCGTCGGTCAGGGGCTTGTTCTTGCGCAGCTCGGCGCGGCGATAATTTCCGTGCCGGGAGTGGAGAATTATGAATTTGTAAATATGACGGATCAGAGCGCGGCTTCTTCCGTAATGCTGACGGCAGGAACCGTTACCGTAACGGAAACGGGGGCGTGATATGGGAGAATATCAGAATATGGCGCAGCGCATGGAGGAAACCGGATTATACGAAGTGACCGAGGGCGGAGAGCTTTATGCGGAGCTTATGGCTTATGCCCGGGGACTTGATCTGCTTTTCTCCGATCTGGAGGAAACCGAGAGGGAGGCTTTTGTCAGCACAGCGACAGATCAGGGGCTTGCAATGTATGAAGAAGCTATAAATGTCTGCAATACAGATACAAGTATACAGGGCAGAAGAAAAAGTATTCTTGCGGCGTTATCTGTATCGGACGGGGATTTTACTCTGAACTCGCTTGAAAAAATGCTTGATATCTATAATGTCAGCGGAACATTTACGGAAAGCGGCAATGCCCTGACACTGACCTTCGACGGTAATCCTACGGGAGAGCAGAAAACTATGATAATGGATCATCTTTCAGGGCTGATACCGATAGGTACAACTCTTAGTGTGGTATAGAAAAAGGCTGTCTGCAAAAAGCAGACAGCCTTAAAAATATTATGTTATTATTTTCGACTTAAAGATCAGTCCTTAGCGGAAGCCTTCTTAGTCATAACAACAGCTGTACCGAGAGAAGCAAGTACTACAGCTACGAGAGCGATAGCAGATGTTGTGTCACCTGTAGCAGGTGTAGCTTCGCCTGTTGTTTCAGCAGGTGTTGCAGCAGGTGTTTCCTCAGCAGGTGTTGCAGCAGGTGTTTCCTCAGCAGGTGTTTCCTCAGCAGGTTTTTCCTCAGCAGGTGTTTCTGTAGCAGGTGTTTCTGTAGCAGGAGCATCAGCTGTTACCTTCTCGAAATCCTTGTAACCAGCATAGAGGAACTCAAGCTGTACATCGTCAGCTGCAACGCCGAGGGGTTCATCCGGATCGTAGTTAGCAACTGCATCGGGGTTGTTCTTGTTTGTATCAAGGAATACTGTGAACCTGATGTGATCGCCGGCAGCTACGTCCTCTTTGATAGCGAGGTTGCACTGTGAGTCGAATACACGGTCATGCTCGGGCTCATAGTTGCCCCAGTTGGTATCCCAGTTACTGTCCATACGAACCTTGAACTGGATGTGCTGCTCGCCTGTGAGCTTGTCGTCCTTTTTCCAGTCAGTGATCCACTCTGCTTTAACGGACTCGAGATCTACAACAGCTTCCCAAACGCCGTCGCCGTCATCATCGTTCATAGGGATATCCTTGATGTCGCCGTTGCCCCAGTCTGTGAATACGCCGCAAACGCCGACGTTCTTGCTCGGGAGCTCAACAGCAGCAGAAGCTGTGATAGCAGCGGTTGCACCAAGAGAAGCTACGAGTGCACTGCAGATAGCAACCTTAAGAATTTTTGAATTTCTCATTGTAATTATCCTCCTAAAATATAATCGAAACCTACTTATCAGTTTCTATATGATGATTATACTATGAACTGAGGCAAAAATCAAGAAGGATTTGCGAAAAAAAAATAGAAAAAACTTCCTGTCGTCCATGATAGTGTCGGGATTTTACATAAATTATTATACAGATCGTATTATATCTTCCTGAAAGGAAAATATAATAAATACTATTAGTTAATATATATAAAAAAATATGACAATTTTGTTACTTATAACTTTGCCCTGAATCGGCATATACTTGTATTTGTTTGAAATGACTAAATTATATTACAAGATGTATATGTGGTTGTTGAATACTAACAAAAATATAGCTTTTTAACGGAAATTCATATTATCTGAGATGATTCCGGAATAAAAAGACCTGGTCGGGGAGATAATACTGAGGCAGGGTCTGATCCCTGCGGAGATGAAATGCCGGCAGGAGGTAATCATATGGATAATCCGAACAAGAGTATAGAGTGCAGCGTTGAGCAGTGCAGATATCATTGCAGCGACTGCAACTATTGCAGTCTTGACAAGATCAGGGTCGGCACACACGAAGCTGATCCGGAAACAATACAGTGCGTGGATTGTATGTCATTCCGCAGTGTACAGGGCTGATAAATTGCTCCGGTATCGTTACTGATACCGGAGTCTTTGCGTTTACAATAAATTAACAAATCGTATCATATTAATTAACAACTGCATGGAAGATATGGTATATAATAGTATAAATGAGAGAATATGTAATTTTGTTCTCCCGTCTACCCCAAAAACAGAAGAACCGGCCGTTTCAGGTCGGTTCTTTATATTATGTAATACGTTGATATGTTGTTTTTCAGATCATGCAAAGGTTTTGTGCATTTGCCGCAAAATCAGGTTTAATGCGGTGTTTCATTAATAATATATCCGACAATAATTAACAAATTGTTTACTTTTGATTGCTTGACTAAACCCGTAACGGGATTTATAATATATACAGGATTTATTGATGCTTTCAATAAATACAGTATAACCTATTTGGAGTGTAAGGTTATCTTTCTTAATATCGGGAGCATATCAGTGGGGAGATATGCTTCTATTTTTTTGCGCTCTTTCGGGACGAAAATGATTGTCCCCCGTGCTTTGCGGACACGGGGGACATTTTTTTATGCTGCTTTGATATTGAATGTTTTTGTATCGACCGCTCCTGATGCGTCTGTGGCATCGATCCTGACGTCATAGGAAACTGCCTTGGTGGGCTTGATGGAAGCTGTTGCTCCTGCGGTGATATTGTCTGCGGCGTCTATCCATCCGGCATATATGCCGTCATGCTGATATTCAAGCTCGGTATCGGAATGTTCCTCGCCCACTCGTTAAAGCTGCCTGTCGCGCCGACAACGTGACCGTCAAGTCCCATGGAGGGATAGTACTCTCCGCTGCCGATATCGGGATCCCCCGTAACTTCACAAGCACGCACTGGACGTTGCTTTAAAAGGAATTGACAAGTATTGCAGGATGGGGTAAAATAAAAGGTAACACTATGGATTAAAGAGGCGTTCGGAATGGATGATTTTTTAAGAAGAACATGGGCTGAGGTCGATGCCGATGCCGTAAAGCATAATTTCAGAGTGATCCGTGAGGCAGCCGATAAAAATGCAGATATAATGTGCGTTATCAAAGCGGACGGATACGGTCACGGCGCAGTTTTTATGGCTGAGCTGTATGAAAAGCTCGGAGCATCACGCTTTGCCGTTTCAAATATCGAGGAGGCAATGCAGCTGCGGGAAAACGGTATTACCCTGCCGATACTGATACTCGGCTTTACTCCGGCAAAAATGGCAAAGGAGCTTGCGGAAAACAATATCTCGCAGGCGGTCTTTTCGGAGGAATATGCAAGGGAGCTTTCCGCCTGTGCGGTAAGTGAAAATATAAATGTTAAGATCCATATAAAATTAGATACGGGTATGAGCCGCATAGGCTTTATGTATCAGAATATCGGGCGTGACAGCAAAAGTCTGGAGCAGATAGCCTCTGCCTGCGCCCTGCCGAATCTTATCCACGAGGGGATATTTACCCATTTTGCACTGTCGGACGACGGACAGGAAGGAAAAGCGCCGACTTTGCATCAGCTTGAATGTTTCTCCGACGCGGTGGAAAAACTGTCCGCAAGGGGAATTGAATTTGAAATAATCCACTGCTCGAACAGCGGCGCGATAATCGACTATAAGCAGGCGCATTTCAACTGTGTAAGAGCAGGAATAATCCTTTACGGTCTTTCGCCCTCGCCCAAGCTTGCCGGAAAGCTCGATCTTCGCCCTGCAATGCAGATCAAAAGCGTTATCGCTCAGATAAAGACTGTCGAGCCGGATACCGCCGTAAGCTACGGCGGAACCTTCGTTACCGATAAGCCTACGGTAATAGCGACCGTTCCGATAGGCTATGCGGACGGGTATTCGAGAAGTCTGAGCAACCGCGCATATATGACAGTCCACGGACAAAAGGCTCCCGTTGTCGGACGGGTGTGCATGGATCAGGTGATGATAGATATTACCGGAATAGAAGGTGTGCGTCCCGGCGACGAGGTGACGGTTATCGGTGACGGCAGCGGCAATACAATGTCCTTTGACGATATTGCCGGAATGACCGGTACGATAAATTATGAAGTGGTATGTCTTGTAGGCAAGCGCGTTCCGCGTGTTTATCTCCGCCACGGCAAAAACGTGGGAATTATGGACTGTATCAGACAAACCACATGAATAAAAGATCTTTGGGGGAATTTGTTTGAAACTATTGGTTCTTGATGGCAACAGTATTCTGAACCGCGCGTATTATGGAATAAAACTGCTCACTACAAAGGACGGGCAGTATACAAATGCAATATACGGATTTCTGACAACATTCAGAAAGCTGCTTGACGAGAGCAGCCCCGATGCCGTGGCTGTGGCTTTCGATCTGAAGGCTCCTACCTTCCGGCATAAAATGTATGATGGCTATAAATCAAACAGAAAGGGTATGCCGGAGGAGCTTGCTTCACAGCTTCAGCCGCTGAAGGATATCCTGACCGCTCTCGGCTACAGGATAATTACCTGCGAGGGCTTTGAGGCTGACGATATCCTCGGCACTCTTGCAAAGAAATGTACCGATACGGGCTGCGAATGTATGATCGCTACGGGTGACCGCGACAGCCTGCAGCTTGTTTCTTCTTCCGTTAGCGTGCGTATCGCCGCAACTAAATTCGGCAGACCGGAGGTCACTCTGTATGACGAGGATAAAATAATGGAGGTCTACGGGGTAACGCCGCATCAGCTTATTGATATAAAGGCGATACAGGGCGATACCTCCGACTGTATTCCCGGCGTTCCCGGAATAGGAGAAAAGGGCGCCCGGGATCTGATATCCCGTTTCGGGAGCCTTGATAATATATATGATAATCTTGAAACTATCGACGTAAAGCCCGGTATCCGCAAAAAACTTGCGGAGGGCAGGGAAAGCGCATATCTCAGCCGGACTCTCGGCACGATCAATACTCAGGCGCCGATAGATACCGCTCTTGAAAGCTATGTCCCCGCGCAGACGGATAAGGCGGCTGCCGCAAAGCTTCTGGCAGCTATGGAATTTTCCCCTGCATTTATGGAAAAATGGGGGCTTTCGGCAGATGATATTGTGATCGCTCCCGATGATGATCCCGCTCAGGAGATCCGCAGACTGACCGTTGTGCATGGACCGCAGCTTCTGCCGCTGATAGCTGAGCTTGAGGGAAAAACAGTCGATTTCCTTGCAAATACGGAAAACGGGGATATCAGCGATCTGATATTCAGCGACGGCGAAACAGTATGGACAGCCGGCAGCATGACTCCGGATATCATGGAATTTACCGAAAAGTTTTTCGGCAGCAAAAATATAAAAAAACGCACACATAATATCAAGCCTGTATATGCCGCAGCCGACCGTTTCGGCTTTGAATGTGTTTCGGTAATATCAGATACGATGCTTGCGGCTTATCTTCTGAATCCTGCGGCGTCTGATTATTCGGTCGAAAGGCTTTGCGCAGAATACGGCATACGTCCGTTTGAATGTGACGGATCTACGGGAATGGAAAGCTATATCCCTCTGGCGGATCGACTTGACAGGGAAATAGAGGATAAATCCCAGACAAAGCTTCTCAGGGAAATAGAGATCCCCTTTGCACAAGTGCTTGCCTGTATGGAAAATGTGGGCTTTGAAGCCGACAGACACGGAATAGCGGAATACGGCGAAAGCCTCAATGATGATATAGAAAGACTCCGGGCAGGAATATGCGGACAGGTCGGATATGATTTCAATATCAATTCCCCGAAACAGCTCGGCGCTGCACTGTTTGATAAAATGCAGCTGCCAAAGGGGAAGAAAACAAAAAGCGGCTATTCGACCAGCGCGGAGGTCCTTGAGGAGCTGCGCGGAGATTATCCCGTGATCGACGATATACTCGAATACCGCACACTGACAAAGCTGAGATCCACATACTGCGACGGTCTTATAAAGGTCATAGGTGAGGACGGCAGGATCCATTCGAGCTTTAACCAGACTGAAACAAGAACGGGACGCATAAGCTCTACTGAACCCAATCTGCAGAATATACCCGTCCGCACGGAACGCGGAAAGGAGCTCAGACGTTTCTTCCGCGCAAAGGAAGGCTGTGTGCTTGTTGATGCGGACTATTCGCAGATCGAACTGAGGGTGCTTGCCCATATTGCGGACGACAAGAATATGATCGGGGCTTTCCGCGAAAATAAGGATATCCATACCTCCACTGCGGCAAAGGTTTTCGGTCTGCCGGAGGAAATGGTGACCTCACAGCTGCGAAGCCGCGCAAAGGCTGTCAATTTCGGGATAGTTTACGGAATAGGAGCCTTTTCGCTTGCAAAGGATATCGGCGTTACCCGTAAGGAAGCCGATACCTATATTAAGGAATATCTGCGCCTTTACAGCGGAATAGACAATTATATGAAAAATGTCGTAGAGCAGGCTAAGGCTGACGGATATGTCACTACAATGTTCGGCAGGAGGCGTTATCTGCCGGAGCTTGCATCATCAAACCATAATCTGCGCGCTTTCGGAGAAAGAGTCGCAAGAAATATGCCGATCCAGGGTACAGCGGCGGATATCATAAAAATAGCCATGATCCGCGTACATGAAAGGCTGAAAAAGGAAAACATGAGATCGCGTCTTATACTGCAGGTCCATGATGAGCTTATCGTTGAAGCTCCCGAAGATGAGGCGGAGTATGCCGCTGCGCTTCTCAGCGAGGAAATGCAGAATGCCGTCAGTCTGTCTGTTCCGCTTACGGCGGACGCAGGAACGGGAAAAACATGGTATGACGCAAAAGGCTGAATGTATTGTTCGGTTTCAATGATATTGGTATAACAGACGTCTGTTTCCACCGCCTCTGCAGGCGGCGGGGTTGTTTAAGTAATCATTCTGCGCCGGAAGGCGTGTTCAGGAGGTAGTAGGAATGCTGCATATATTATTCGTATGTACGGGAAATACCTGCCGCAGCCCTATGGCTAAGGCAATATACGCTAAAAAATCGGAGGAGTACGGTATCCGCAGTATATTCAGCAGTGCAGCTCTTGGCTTTTGCAGCAGCAACGGAGTTTCCGCAAATGCGGTAAAGGTCTGTAATGAGATAGATGTTGATATAAGCGATCATGTCCCGAGAATAATACGCGAGCATGATATAGACGTGACTGATATTTTTGTCGTTATGACAATGGATCATGCCAGGACGCTTATGACGGTCGGAGTGCCGCAGAGTAAAATATATATTCTCGGCGGAGGTATTCCGGATCCTTACGGATCGGATCTTGTGACCTATCGCAGATGCAGAAAATCTATCGAAAATGCCATAGATCAGTTTTGTCATATTCTGCTGAAAATGCAGGACGAGAAAAAACGCGCGGAGAGTAAAGAAAATGAGTGATATCGTAATTGTCCCAATGACGGAGGAGCATATTCCGGAGCTTGCAAGGCTTGAAGAAATATGCTTTTCTACACCGTGGAACGAGCAGATGCTCAGCGAGGAGCTTGACAATCACACGGCGTATTTCCGCGTAGCAATGTGCGGAGATGTCGTAGCAGGATATATCGGGATATTCGTGGTATGCGAAAGCTGTTATATTTCAAATATCGCTGTATTTCCGGAATACAGGGGAAAGGGTATAGGCAGCAGTCTGATAGAATGTGCCTGCTCTGTTGCAAGGAAAAACGGAGCAGGGAGCCTTTCGCTGGAGGTTCGTCCTTCAAATGAAGGAGCGGTCAGGTTATATATGAAAAACGGTTTTGAGGAAGTCGGCTTGCGCAGGAATTTTTACCGTAAACCGCAGGAGGACGCCCTTATCCTTACGAAAGATATAGTCACGCAGCATGGCTCAGGCGCGCCGCAGGAAAAAGCGGCTGATATCCGTATCATAAAGGAATAAATGATATAGGCAAAAAGGAAGGATCATATGAAAATACTATCAATAGAAAGCTCCTGTGACGAAACAGCCGCAGCGGTGATCGGGGACGGAAGGAAGATAATATCCTCTGTTATTGCAACACAGGTCGAGGAGCATAAGCTTTACGGCGGAGTTGTGCCGGAGATCGCGTCAAGAAGGCACTGCGAATCCATATGCGGAGTTGTCAGGGAAACACTTTCGCAGGCGCAGACGGAGCTTTCGGGTATCGACGCAATTGCCGTAACATATGCGCCCGGACTTATCGGAGCATTGCTTGTCGGGGTGAATTTTGCGAAAGGTCTTTCGCTGTCAACGGGACTTCCTCTTATACCTGTCCATCATCTCAGGGGGCATATCGCCTCGAATTATCTTTGTTTCCCGGAGCTTGAGCCGCCGTTTCTGTGCCTTGTCGTTTCGGGCGGACACAGCCATATAGTAGAAGTAAAGGATTATACCGATATGCGCATAATCGGCAGGACAAGAGATGACGCCGCCGGTGAAGCCTTTGACAAGGCTGCGCGAACAATGGGTATGCCCTATCCCGGAGGGATACATCTTGACAAGGCTGCCGAAAGCGGAGATGAAAATGCATTCCGTTTTCCGATACCTAAGGTCAGCACATCACCGTATGATTTCAGCTTTTCGGGATTAAAGACGGCTGTCATAAACCTTATACACAATACAAAGCAAAAGGGCGGAGAGCTGCCGGTGAATGATCTCGCGGCATCATTCCGCAAGGCTGTAGTTGACAGTCTGACGAAGAATTTCTTTCTTGCTGCTGATGACCTCGGGTATGACACTCTTGTTCTGGCAGGAGGAGTTTCGGCTAATTCGCTTCTTCGCAGGCGCACTCAGGAGCTGAGTGACGCAATGGGCAGGAAATGCTATTTCCCGGCAAAGGAGCTTTGCGGCGATAACGGAGCAATGATAGGCTCTCAGGCATATTACGAATATCTTGCCGGACATATTGCAGACGCAGGACTTAATGCCGCGGCTACCCGCAGCATTGAGCTGGGCTGAACGGAGCGGAATGTGTTTGCACAGAAAAAATTCAAGGCAATACCGCACAAAGAAAATGCCGTTGGACGGCTTTTGTGCGATGCTGCCTTGATAATTTTTTATCCGTTTAAAAGCTTTGCTTTCAACAAGCAAAGGCAAGCCGTAGGCTTGCTGTCGTTCAGTGGGAGATTTTTACTCCCACTGAACGGATATATGGCACCCGC
>CACYWT010000030.1 GCA_902778175.1 uncultured Ruminococcus sp.
GTGGCAGGGTTTTCGCTTTGTATTATTCATTTTTAAGTTTTAAGCATTCATTATTCATTAATCGTGTCAGGATTTTCTAAATGAATACTGAAAACTTAAGACTTAAAAATTAATAATTGTTGAGTACTCAAAATTTCTTCGCTAAAACGTAGAAAACGACAATTAACAATTCAATAAAGAGGATAAATACGAGAGTTCGAGTCCAACGGCAGCATACACAAAATATCTTTTTATACTCTGTTGACAAAGCGAAAATCCTGACACTGGGGTGGCAGGGTTTTCGCTTTGTATTATTCATTTTTAAGTTTTAAGCATTCATTATTCATTAATCATTAATTCTTCTTACAAGCGTACCGGAAATAATCGTGGAGGAGGCAGATACAGATGAAAAGTCTGGACGGTTCTATACGCACAGGTGATGGTATTACTGTGCGCGGATTTTGTAAATTGATTTTTGATGAATACTTCCTTTTGATAAAATGGCCTTCAATCGTCGGCTATGAAGAAAAAGTTTTTTATACTGATCTGGAAACTATTTATCATTCGAGATTTTACGGAAGGGTTAAAATAGTGTACTATAAAAAAGATAAACAAGAAAGAATAAAACAAGAAAGTATCGTATTTCTGTCAACTTGTTCTGAACAAAAACAATTCTTTTTATCAAGTGAGGTACAGAATAAAATCAAACAGTATAATATAGATTTTATAGAGTATTCCATCAGGAATAAAAGCTATTCAAATATAGTTGAGAGAATAAAATTCTGGAGGTATTTCGGGTGACGAAAGCGAATTAAGGCATATTTACAAGCCCTGCGCCTGATATTCCATGCAAAACATAAACAATGCCGCTTATGCGCCTTGCGGTCGCTCTTTTTTCGGAAATCCGAGTTCTGTACCGGCTCCAAATGATATCCGCCTGTCCACAGTAAAATGAACAGGCGGATATTTTTTGCCGCACACGGTATAATATTACTTTTTTCGTTTTATGATATCTCGTTCAAAAGATTAACCATTTCTATTGCACCAAGAGCACAGTCATATCCCTTATTGCCTGCCTTTGTTCCGGCTCTCTCAATAGCCTGCTCTATATTTTCGGTAGTGATAACACCGAACATTACCGGGATCTCACTTTCGAGTGAAACTGATGCTATACCCTTCGATACCTCATTGCACACATAATCATAGTGGCTTGTGCTTCCTCTTATGACCGCGCCAAGACAGATAACAGCATCATATCTGCCGCTTTTTGCCATCTTCTTTGCAGCGAGCGGGATCTCAAATGCGCCCGGAACCCATGCAACCTCGATATTGTCATCCTTTACGTCATGACGTACAAGTCCGTCAATAGCACCGCCTAAAAGCTTTGATGTGATGAATTCGTTGAATCTCGCTACAACTATACCGATCTTAATTTCCTTTGAAACAAGCTTGCCTTCATATGTTTTCATGATAATGACCTCCTGATTTTATTTCATTCCGAGAATGTGTCCCATTTTATCCTGCTTCGTGCGAAGATAAAAGCTGTCGTAAGGCGTGGGATCAATTCTTATTGGCAGACGCTCGGATATTTCTATACCAAATTCCGAAAGCTGATATACCTTGTCGGGATTGTTCGTCAGCAGTCTGAGCTGCTTCACTCCGAGATCACGGAGGATCTGCGCTCCGATATAGTATTCCCGTTCGTCCCCTGCAAATCCCAGAGCAATATTCGCCTGCAGGGTATCCATTCCCTGCTCCTGAAGTTCATACGCCCTTAGCTTATTGATAAGACCTATCCCCCTTCCTTCCTGACGCATATAAAGGAGGATCCCTCTGCCCTCCGCCTCGATCTGCTTCATTGCGGCCGCAAGCTGCTCTCCGCAGTCACAGCGCAGCGAACCAAAGGTATCGCCTGTCAGACATTCGCTGTGTACCCGGCACAGGACATTCATTCCGTCACCGATTTCTCCCTTTACAAGTGCAACATGATGCTCTCCGTTAAGTCGGTTTACATAACCGTATGCCCTGAATTCACCGTATTTTGTCGGAAGTTTTGCTGCAGCTGCCCTTTCGACAAGCTTATCATGGCACTTCCTGTATTCCTGAAGTGCCTTTATCGAAGTAAAGCAGATACCGTATTTTTCCGCTAATTTCATAAGCTCGGGAGTACGCATCATTGTGCCGTCGTCACGCATTATCTCACAGCAAAGCCCTGCCTGCTTCAATCCTGCCAGACGACAGAAATCAACAGTTGCTTCCGTGTGACCGTTTCTTTCAAGCACTCCGTTCTTCTTTGCAAGAAGAGGGAACATATGCCCCGGTCTGCGGAAATCCTGCGGCTTTGCGTCATCATCTACAAATTTAATTGCTGTTATAGATCGCTCCGCTGCTGAGATTCCTGTAGTAGTATCAACATGGTCGATCGAAACAGTAAAGGCTGTTTCGTGATTGTCGGTATTTTTGCTTACCATCTGGGGAAGCTGGAGCCTGTCCGCAAATTCCTCCGACATGGGCATACAAATCAGACCCTTGCCGTGTGTCGCCATAAAATTGATATTTTCCGTTGTCGCAAATTGTGCGGCACAGATGAAATCACCCTCATTTTCCCTGTCAGGATCGTCCGTAACAAGGATTATCTTTCCCCTGCGAAGCTCCTCTAAAGCTTCTTCCACAGTATTAATGCCTGCCATATTATCCCTCCGTCATAAAGCCGTTTCTCATCAGAAAATCTCTGCTGATGCGGCTTTCATTTTTTTGCGTTCCGCTTTGTCCGCCTGTCAGTTTTTCGACATATTTGGCGATGATATCATTTTCAAGATTTACGGTATCGCCCGTCTTCTTATTTCCGAGTATCGTATGCCTCGCCGTATGCGGTATGACAGAAACGGAAAAATCCTCCCTGCCGACCCTTGCAACCGTAAGGCTGATACCGTCAACAGCTATCGAACCCTTTTCTACGATATACCTCATAAGACTGCTGTCGGCACTGACCGTGTACCATATCGCGTTATCGTCCCTGCGGATATCGGTTATTGTTCCTGTTCCGTCTATATGACCCGAAACAATATGTCCGCCGAAACGTCCGTCTGCTGCCATAGCCCTTTCAAGATTTACAGCTGTACCCGATACTGCACTTTTCAGAGAAGAACGATCAAGCGTTTCATGCATTACATCAGCAGAAAAGCTGCTGTCTGACAAAGCCGTAACCGTCAGACATACTCCGTTTACAGCTATGCTGTCCCCAAGCTTAGTACCCTCAAGTACTTTTTTTGCATAGACTGTCAGAACTGCAGAATTAATGCCCTTTCTCACAGAAGCGACGGTCCCGGTTTCTTCAACTATTCCCGTGAACATTTCCGATAACCTCGCTTTCGATAAGAATATCCTCACCGATCATACGCACTGCCTGAGTGTGCAGCTTCACAGCTTCATCGGGAGAAGGAAAACCTTTGCCGCCTATCGGAGTTTTTGACCCGATACCGCCAAGAAGCTTCGGTGCAATATATGTATATACCTTATTAACAAGTCCCTCGCTGAGCATAGCCCAGTTGAGCGTTGCTCCTCCCTCGACAAGAACGCTGTCAATACCTCGTCTGCCAAGCTCCGTCATCAGTTCCGGAAGGTCGGTATGACCATTTCTTTCCTCAGTGACAATTATTTCGCACCCTGCGTCAAGGTATGCTTTATGCTTTCTTTCATCTTTACAGCAGCAGACGATCATAAGCGGTATATCACGCGCTGATTTCACAAGTTTTGAATCCGCGGAAAGGGCAAGATGCGTATCGCATACTATCCTGACAGGATCTCTGCCGTTTTCGATACGGCAATTAAGCATAGGATCGTCAGCTTTTGCAGTACCGATACCTATCATTATCGCTGAATACTTTTTTCTGAGATAATGCACATCATTTCTCGCCGCTTCGCCGGTTATCCATTTTGATTTTCCTGTATATGCTGCGATCTTACCGTCGGCGGTCATTGCATATTTCAATGCGGCAAAGGGCTTTTTTTTCGTAATATAATGCAGAAAGATCTCATTAAGGCTGTCACACTCATCACGCAGGATATTTTCCCTTACCTCTATCCCCTTTGAACGAAGAATTTCAACGCCCTTTCCTGCAACAAGAGGATTCGGGTCCGGAGAACCCACAAATACCCTCTTTATCCCGGCTTCGATCAATGCGTCCGTACAGGGCGGCTGCTTCCCGAAATGACAGCATGGTTCAAGAGTTACATAGATATCTGCTCCATGCGGAGATTCGGTACAATGTGCAAGAGCCTCCCTTTCGGCATGGGGGCAGCCGTATTTAGTATGCCAGCCCTCACCGATTATTCTGCCGTTTTTAACGATCACCGCCCCGACCATCGGATTCGGAGATACAAAACCGCAGCCTTGCTTTGCAAGATCAAGTGCATACCTCATATATTCTTCATCTGTCATAATATCACCACACAAACAAAAAATGCTCCGGTCTTACACGGAGCTTTGAAAATCTGCTGAATCCGACGGATCAGATCGACCCGGATTATCCTGAAATCGGTTTTCTTCTCTCATCCAGACTATGGAAATACAATAGCTGTTTCCTTACTGTCGGCTCCGGAATCTCACCGGATCGTGCCAAAGGCTTGCGGGCTTTACCGCCGGTAGGGATTTTCACCCTGCCCCGAAGATATTATTATTTCTTTTTCAATTATACAACAGTCACTATACTTTGTCAACTCATGCTTGTGAAGAAAAAACCTGTTGTTAAAAAGTTACCGGGAAACTGATCGCTCTGAGCACCCCTGTATTATATCTTTCTCTTTCAGAGCATGATTTATACGATTCAGCACCCTGCGCTTGTCACAGCTCCACAAGGGCGCTATAAGCTTATCTTTGCTTCCGTCTCCCGTCAGACGGTGTATTACCATTTGCTCCGGCAAAACGGATATGATATCACATACAAGATCAATATATTCCTCCTCACTGAGCGCGGAAAACTCTCCCCTGCTGTACATTTCAGCAAGTACAGTGCCGCTGAGTATATGCATAAGCTGCAGCTTTATCCCGTCACTGCCGCAGTCCGCGATATGTTTAGCAGTATTGATCATATCCTCCCTGTCCTCTCCCGGAAGTCCGATTATCATATGCGTTATGACCTTTGCACCGACTTCATGCAGACGCTTTACCGCTGTATCATACTGCTTTGTAGGATAACACCTGTTTATGATCCTTGCCGTTTCATCATCAGACGTCTGTAATCCAAGCTCTACCCACACAGGCTTTATTTTTGCAAGACTGCCTATAAGTTCTGTCTTTTCCGCTTCAAGACAATCGGGTCGAGTTGCAATGTCAAGCACCGCAATATCATCTCGTCTGATAACAGGCTCAAATAATTCCCGGAGCCTGCCGACAGGCGCATATGTATTCGTAAACGACTGAAAATATGCAATATACCTGTTTCCGTTATATTTGTCGGATATCATCTTTCTTGCAAATTCTATCTGATCGTTCACTCCGGAACATACCGGCGCTGAAAAATCTCCCGATCCGTCGGCACTGCAGAATATACAGCCGCCGTATGAAAGTCTTCCGTCACGGTTCGGACAGGTCATGCCACCGTCAAGAGAAAGCTTGTAAAGCTTCTCTCCGAAGGTCTGTTTAAGATAATGATCGAGTGAATGATATCTTCTGCCGCTCCACATATAATACCCCTCTCCGGAAAAAATCGGCAGCAGAACCGATCTGCTGCCGAAATCTTACTCCTTGGAAAATTCTTCCTTGCCTACTCCGCAAAGAGGACATGCCCAATCCTCAGGAAGATCCTCAAATGATGTACCCGGCTCAATATCATTTGCCGGATCGCCCTCGGAAGGATCATACACATAGCCGCACACATTACATACATACTTTGACATTATTACTAACCTCCTCAGCGTTATCGCCGTATTTTTATACTAATTATACAATAAGCATATACTCTTGTCAACATATAATTAACGCATAATATGCTTTCCTCAGATATTTTTTATCAGTGTATAAATGCTTCTGCCCCGTCAATAATATGACCGGGTGATTATTATGACAATGATATTCTGTAGCGAAAACTGTATCTATCAGGAGGACGGTCAGTGCCGTCTTGAATGTGCTGCCGCTGTGAATGATCAAAGCGGAAACGGCTGTATGCACAGGATCACTCCTGCAGAACTGAACAATGCGATCAGAGCGCCGCAACAGCATCCCTTATCGTCCGGACGCCAATGACGCTTATATCCAGATCCTCCGGAATAGTAAGCCCTTTCAGATTATGATACGGCATTATGCATTTCGTGAATCCGAGTCTTGCTGCCTCAGTCACACGCTGCGACGCCCTGTTTACAGCGCGTATCTCACCTGTCAGACCAATTTCTCCGAAGGCAAGGACATCTTCGGGAACAACTATATCCTTCAGGCTGCTGACAAGAGCAAGAGCAACGGCAAGATCAGTCGCAGGCTCGTCCAGTCTGAGTCCTCCGACAACATTCACATATGCGTCAAGGCTCGAGAAGTAATAGCCGCAGCGCTTTTCCAGCACCGCAAGAAGCATCGACATACGGTTGTAATCAAAGCCTGTTGACATTCTTCTTGCATTTCCGTAGCCTGAATTTGTCACAAGTCCCTGTATCTCCGCAAGTATCGGGCGGCTGCCCTCCATCGGACAGGCAACACAGGTCCCGCTGACGTTTTTCGGTCTGCCCGAAAGCAGCATCAGCGAAGGATTCTCCACCTCGGTAAGTCCGCAGTCCCCCATCTGGAATACTCCGATCTCATTGGTGGAGCCGTATCTGTTCTTGACAGCGCGAAGTATCCTGTAGGACATCTGCTTGTCGCCCTCAAAATAGAGAACAGCGTCAACTATATGCTCAAGCACCTTCGGTCCTGCGATCGCTCCGTCCTTATTGACATGACCGACTATTATGCATGGGATATCCAGCGATTTTGATGTGCGCAGCAGGATATTCGTACATTCCCTGACCTGAGTAACGCTGCCGGGCGACGAGCTCAGCTCCTTGAAATTCATGGTCTGTATCGAATCAACCATTACCATATCGGGCTTTTCCGTCTGTATCTGATTTGCGACTATCTCAACATCGGTTTCTGTCATCACATACAAGGATTCACAGTTTACGCCAAGACGGGAGGCACGGAGCTTTATCTGACGCTTTGATTCCTCACCGGAAATATATAATATCTTGAGCTGTTTTCCGAGATTAGCGCAGATCTGCAGAAGGATAGTCGATTTTCCTATACCGGGATCGCCGCCGAGAAGAACAAGCGAACCTTTGACTATCCCTCCGCCGAGTACTCTGTCAAGCTCTCCGGATCCGGTATGGTATCTTTCCTCGTCCTCGGTAGTGATCTCAGTTATCGGTACCGGAACAGCCGAAGCCCTTGTCTTTGCAGGTGCCGACAGCTTTCCGCGAATAGCCTCCCGTATTTCCTCAGTCATGGTATTCCATTCACCGCATCCGGGGCATTTCCCGAACCATTTTGCGCTCTCATGACCGCATTGTGTGCATACATACATTGATTTTACTTTATCAGCCATTTTTGTTTATCCCTTCCGTCTGCGCATACTGCATAAATCCGCACATTACCGCAAACGCCATTTCTTTCTGATATTTTTCCGTACCGAGCTTTTGCGCCTCCTGCGGATTGGAGAGAAAACCACATTCAACGATAACTGCCGGCACCCTTGCATTTTTCAGCAGGTAGATACTGCCGCTGTCCTTTTTCAGTTCACGCTTGTTATCAGGCTGCAAAAGTCCAGTTACGGAACGGCGCACCGATTCCGCGAGCCTTTCACTTTTTTCGTTATTTCCGGAATAGAATATCTGTGTGCCGCTGTATTTGCTTTGCTCAAACTTATTCTGATGAATACTTATCAGTATATTTCTTTCACTTCCGTTTACAAGCTCCGCCCTGTTCTTCATATCCGAAACTTTTTTCTCACGGACGGTTTTTGCACCGGCGTCATAAACCGAAATATCCTCATCTCTTGTCATTACGACATTATACCCGGCAGCGCCGAGCATATCCCTCAGATACAGCGACACCGACAGATTGATATCCTTTTCAAGCAGACCGTTATCCTGCGCGCCTCCGTCCTCGCCGCCGTGTCCAGGGTCGATTATCACCGTTACATCAGGCGCGCCTCCGCTCGCAGGAACAGCCTCATCGCTTACGGAGGCAAATATCAGTCCCCCGAAAAGGAACACACCGATAAGCGCCGCCGAATATATAAGATATACCCTCAGTTTTTCCACACTTTCACACCCTCCCGTAATATACCTATGACGGGAGAAACAGAAAAATGTACATCAAACAAAACGCCGGTGAATAATTGCATCACCGGCTTTGTTGATTTATCAGGATTCTTGGGGCTGTATCGGTTTTTTGGGCGGATAATTGATAACAGGAACGGTTCCGTCCGAAACACCGTCATCTTCATCAAGGGGAAGCGAATTCTTTTCGTAGAAATTCTCCTTGATCTCCATAAGTCTGTCAAGATTCTTGCACAGGCGAAGATAAATATTCTCAAGCCTGTCATCAAGAGTAACTGTACCGATCTTTATATCTCTCCTGAGATAAGTCAGATCCTCCCTGAAAAGACTGATCTCCTTTTCGATATCGTCTATCAGCATGATAGTATCCATTGCCTTTTCCTGCGCCTCGTCAATAACTCCGTGAGCGCGGACCTCAGCCTTCATCTTGATCTTGACGAGGCTTTCCTGAAGCTCGTCATATCTTTTTGCTTTTATGACAAGCTGGTCGCACTGCTCCTGAAGCTGACGCTTTTCGTCAAGACGGATATCAAGCTCCTTCTGATATGCTTCGATATCGTTTTCTCTCTGTCCTACTGCCTCGGCAAGACGCATCTGCGCATCCTGCAGCGAACGGTACAGGGCATTTCTTGATGCAGTCATTTCAATAAGAGCAATGTTTTTATCCGTTGCTTCCATTTCCGCCTGTTCAAGCTTTCTTTTCAGAAAATCTATCTGCTCCTCAGGAGTCAGCTTGGAATCCGTTATAACCGAAATATCGTCCTCTTCCGAAAAATCATCAGCAGAAATTATTTCGGTTTCCATACCGACAGCTGTATTTTTTTCCGGCTCAGTCCCGGTCACATTGATCTCAGCCATTGCTCTGCACCCCTTTTTTCTCAATATTCTTAATTAATTATATCAAATATATTCCGATAAATCAATATCAAAGCTGAATTTTTTGTTTATTTTTCTCATACAATGATAATAATATGAATAAAGTGATATTTTCATTGTATCCTTCCGAATGATTTTTCAAGCTCTCTTTTTGAAAGGAAAAAATATATCGGTCTGCCGTGAGGACAGTAACGCACCTGCGGATTATCCTCCAATGTGCGGACAAGGGCGATAAGCTCACGCGGATCGTTTTCATTGCCTGCCTTTACAGCAGCCCTGCAAGCGGTATTTGCATAGATCCATTCCATCTTTTCGGACAGCTGCAGTTTTCTGTGACGGCACAGGTAATCCGCTATTTCCGTGAAGGATTCAAGTATATCTTCCTTTTCGAGCATTACCGGCGCGCTGCGTATAAGAATGGTCTTTTCACCGAAGCTGTCTACCTCGAAACCCGTCTGAGCAAGCATTTCCCTGTTCTCGAGAATAACACGACATTCCTCATTATCAAGCGTCATTGATACAGGCTCCAGAAGAAACTGCGCATTTCCTCCGCGGTTCTCCTTCTTCAGCCGCTCATATATGAGTCTTTCATGAGCCGCATGCTTATCAATGAACATAAGTCTGTTTTCGTCATATTCGATTATGATATATGTACGGAAGGCTTCACCGATATATTTAAGCCCGGTATCTTCCTGGATCGTTTTTTCCTCAGCCTGCTGTTTCTGAGGCGCCGTGATCTCCCTGACTGCCGAAAGCTCCGGAACCGGAAGAACCGGGTCGGACTTTTTTTCTTCCTCAGCAGCAGGACTATATCCGAATTTTGCCGCAAGATCAACGCTTGTCACCCTGACAGCCTTATTTACAGCAGCATAGGAAATATCCTCGACAATGACTTTCCCGGGATCATCTCTCGGTGGAATATATATCTCAGGCTCGTCATCATCATGCGGCACTATCGCAGGAGCAGACTTCTCCGGCGCTGTCTTTACGGGCATATTTTCTGTCAGAGCGGAAAGATCAAGCTGTCTGCCCCTGTCGGCAGGAGCTGCAAGGAGCTGCGGAGAAGTAAATCTCACAGTATTCTCCGGCGGAGCTTCGTTTCTTGTATCATAATTCATAACGGCGCTCCGTACAGCATGATATACGCTGTCGAAAACAGGAGCCTCATTTGTAAACCTTACCTCTAACTTTGCAGGATGGACATTAACATCAAGCTGGGAGCAATTCATCTTCATCAGCAGTACGCAGGAGGGATATTTCCCGACCATGATGCTGCCCTTGTATGCCTGTTCGAGAGCTGCCATTGCCGTCTTTGAACGGACATATCTTCCGTTGATATAGAACATCTGCATATTGCGGTTAGCTCTGACCGATGAAACGGGCTTTGATACATAACCGCTTACACTTATATTGCCGCGCTTATAGTCTACCGGTATCAGGGTATTGTAAAATTCCTTGCCGAAAACCTGAAAGACGGCATTTCCGAGTTTTCCGTCGCCCTGAGTTTTGATCGTCTGCTTTCCGTCGCGGATAAGCGTAAAGCTTATCTCAGGGTGTGAAAGCGCGATCCTCTCAAGCATTGTAGTGACGGCGTTTCCCTCGGTAACGTCCTTTTTCAGAAACTTCATCCTTGCGGGAACATTATAGAATATATCCCTTGCGATAAAGGTCGTACCATTCGGGCAGCCGATCAGATCAAATGACTGCTCCTCGCCGCCGTCAATGGCATATCTTGTGCCGTGTTCCTCCCTGTCGCTTTTTGTCAGCAGTTCGACCCTTGATACCGCGCAGATAGACGCAAGCGCTTCTCCGCGGAAACCAAGCGTTGCTATCGAATCAAGATCATCTCTTTCGGATATCTTGCTTGTGGCATGGCGAAGAAAGGCGTTTTTCACATCTTCTCTCATTATACCGCAGCCGTCGTCGGTAACACGCATATATTCCACTCCGCCGCGGCGTATCTCTACGCTTATATTATGAGCGCCGGCATCTATACTGTTTTCAACAAGCTCCTTTATTACCGAGGCAGGTCTTTCGATCACCTCTCCGGCAGCGATCAGCTCCGCTATATTTTTGGGCAGTACGTTTATTGCACCCATTTTTTTCCTTCTTTCACACTGAGATCATTTCAGCATTTTTATCAGTTCAAAAAGTATATTCATTGATTCCATAGGCGTAAGTGTATTTATATCCAGTCCGCGCAGACGCTTTTCAATAGGAGTTTCCTGCGGGATAAGCTCCATCTGTATATCCGGAACGCTTTTCTGTCTGCGTGAGGACGCCCTGTCGGGGCTTTTCCCGTTTTCGAGAGCGGCAAGGATCTTCTTTGCCCTCTCTATCACACTGTCGGGCAGACCTGCAAGCTTTGCGACCTCGACGCCGTAGGATTCATCAGCCGCTCCGGGTATTATCCTGCGCAGGAAAGTGATATCGTCGCCATGTTTCATTGCGGCGATATTGTAATTCTTTACTCCTTTGAGCTTATCCTCAAGAATCGTAAGCTCATGATAATGTGTAGCAAAAAGCGTCTTTGCTCCGAGTTTTTTTGTATCGGCAACATATTCAAGCACCGCTCTTGCTATGCTCATTCCGTCATAGGTCGATGTTCCCCTGCCGATCTCATCAAGTATCAGCAGGCTTTTGTTCGTTGCCTTTCTGAGTATATAGGCAACCTCGTTCATTTCCACCATAAAGGTAGACTGTCCCGTAGAAAGATCATCGGACGCGCCTATCCTTGTAAAAACACTGTCAACAACGGATATTTCCGCGCTTTTCGCCGGAACGAAGGAACCCATCTGCGCCATAAGCACAATAAGAGCAGTCTGACGCATGAATGTTGATTTACCAGACATATTCGGTCCTGTTATTATAGCCACGCGATTATCGTTCATGTCAAGCAGGGTATCATTCGGGACAAAACGGGTATCCGTCACTATTTTTTCTACAACAGGGTGTCTGCCGTCGGTTATATGTATTTCTCCTCCTGCATTAAGAACAGGACAGCAGTAATTGTTGTCAAATGCTGTCTGGGCAAAGGAGGCTGCAACGTCAAGCTGAGCTACGGCAGCAGCACTTGCGGATATCCTGTCAACAGCCTCTGCCGCAGTATTTCTTATTTTCTCAAAAAGAACATATTCAAGATCGTTTGCCCTGTCTTTTGCTCCGAGGATCCTGCGCTCGAGATTTTTCAGCTCCTCGGTAATATATCTTTCTCCGTTTGTAAGAGTCTGTTTACGGATATATGTTTCGGGAACAAGCTTTTTGTAGGAATTGGAAACCTCTATGTAATAACCGAAAACCCTGTTGTATCCGATCTTCAGCTTGGGAATACCGGTCTTTTGACGTTCCTCGGATTCTATCCTTGCCATCAGCTCAGCTCCGCCCTGCATATCGCTGCGCAGCTCATCAAGCTCCTTTGAGCAGCCCTTGCGTATCATTCCGCCCTCTCTGACGGAGAACGGAGGCTCGTCCTCTATCGTCCTGTCGATCAGGTCAGCGATATCCTCAAGCAGATCAAGCTTGTCACGAAGCTCACTGAGCATTGCGCTCTGAGCAGAAGCTATGCTCGCCTTGATACCCGGCAGTCTGCGAAGAGCACTGCACAGCGAACGCAGCTCCCTTGCATTGGCTGAACCGTATACTATACGGGTGATGACACGCTGGATATCGAACATTCCCACAAGCGCGTCACGAAGCTCAACGCGCATCTGAACCTGATCGAAAAGCTCGGCTACTGCATTCTGACGTCTTGTTATCGCGCCGATACTGACAAGCGGCTTTTCAACATAGCTTTTTATCATTCGCTTACCCATTGCAGTCTTTGTCTTATCAAGTACCGCAAGAAGCGACGCCTGTTTGTTCCTGCTGTTGAGCGGTTCGGTAAGCTCCAGATTCCGGCGTGTATTATAATCAAGATGAACAAATTGTTCTTCTTTGTACAGATCGATCTTTCCTATACGCTCAAGTCCGACCCTCTGGGTACGCCCCAGATATGAAAGCAGCGCACCGAGAGCCGATACAGTCTGCGGCATATCGAGAAGACCAAGCTCATCGAGGCTTTTTCCGGAAAACTGATCGCGTATGGTTTTTTCGCAGTCGGCATAGGCAAATTCCTCATCATCGGGCATATTAACACAGGCGGAAAGCTTTTCCTTGATGAAGGGCGCAAGTGTGCGGAAACGGACGGTATCGCCGCCGATGATAAGCTCTTTGGGAGAGAATTTCAAAAGCTCATCTTTTACTGCGCTTTCCGCATCATCTGCATCAATAAGGGTAGCGTACAATTCTCCTGTGGAAATATCGCAGAAAGACAGGCCTGTCTTGTTTTTCAGTGTAAAGACAGAGCATATAAAGTTATTGCTTCCCTCGTCAAGCATACTTTGCTCCATGACCGTACCGGGAGTGATAACGCGGATAACGTCACGGTTGACGAGCTTTTTTGTCTTTGACGGATCCTCCGTCTGTTCGCATATAGCGACCTTATAGCCTTTCGCGATAAGTCTTGCTGCATAAGTTTCATAGCTGTGGAACGGAACTCCGCACATCGGCGCGCGTTCCTCCATTCCGCAGTCTTTACCAGTCAGAGTGAGTTCAAGTTCACGGGACGCTGTTTTAGCGTCCTCGAAAAACATTTCATAAAAGTCGCCCACTCTGAAAAAGACTATCGCATCATTATATTGTGCCTTGATTCGCTGGTACTGCTGCATCAACGGCGAAAGCTCTCCCATTTTCCTGTATCCTTCCTTTTATATTTTTAAGATCGAACGCACTATGATCCCTGAAATACGCACATTATTATTATGTCATTACTCCCTGATCATCCGCAGCCGCCGCAGGTTGCGCAGCTGCCGCTGCATTCGGGCATATAGTCGGCAGTTTCTGGATCCTCGCCCTCGGAAGCCTTCTGGATTATAGCTGTGATTCTTTTCATAATAATATCAAAATCATCTTTTGTGTCGTTATATGCGATCATATGCTCGTTTGTCATGATTTTTGCATAGACCTTGCGCATTTCCTCAGCGCGCTTTTTTGCGCCTTCTATATCCTTCTGTTCCTCCTGATTTGCGGCATCCTCAGCGATCTTTGTACGAAGCTCGCTGAATTTTGCGATAAGCTGCTGAAGCTCCTTATCCTCATCTGCCGCCTGACGCGCCATATTATATTTTATATAAGCTTCCTCCTGCTGGAGTTTTTTTCCAAGCTCTCTTGCGATCGCTATAATATCCATATTTTCCATTTTTCTTCTCCTTAATATTATTTTTTCCGGAACAGCCCCTCCGGCTATACGAAATCTATTTTACCAAATTCCGCAAAAAAAGTCAAACCCATGCCTCCTGATAAAAGCATTTCAGTATTATAACCGCAAAGTATGTCCCCCGCCTCTAAGGCGGCGGGTGCCATATATCCGTTCAGTGGGAGTAAAAATCTCCCACTGAACGACAGCAAGCCTAATCTCCCACTGAACGACAGCAAGCCTACGGCTTGCCTTTGCTTGTTGAAAGCAAAGCTTTTAAAAAAGTTTGGCTGCCCAAAAACCCAACTTCGGTTCCCGGACAGCCTGGAAGAAATGTTTGCAATACCCTTCTCCTTGATAATTATAATATGACAAGGGCATTAATTTCAGATTAAAAAATGATTAAGAATAATATAACTTAATCTTAAATATATTCAAGGATCAGTCCTCTTCAAAGAACTTTGCATGAATTGCCTTTACAGCAGCGTCAGCATTTTCCTCGTCAATAAGAACGGAGATCTTGATCTCACTTGTGGAGATCATGCGGATATTGATGTGTGCATCATAAAGTGCCTCAAACATCTTTGTAGCAACACCGGAATGGCTCTCCATACCTGCGCCGACAATGGAGATCTTTGCAACCTTCTCGTCAAGCGAAACGCTCTTGCCGCCTATAGCCTTTACATAATCCTCCATTACTTCGGCAGCTTCCTTTGCATTGCCCTGAGCAATAGTGAAGGAAATATCTTTTGTGCCGTCACGTCCGATGGACTGGAGAATGATATCTACATTTATATTCTTCGCTGCAAGTCTTGAGAACATCTTGAAAGCAAGACCCGGCTCATCCGGTACGCCTATTACTGAAATTCTCGCTACGTCCGTATCCTTTGCAACACCGCTGATCAACATTTTTTCCATTTTGGAAGCCTCCTTAACAATTGTGCCCGGTTTATTGGTAAAGCTTGAAAGTACCTCAAGCTCGATATTATATTTCTTAGCCATTTCTACGCTGCGGTTATTAAGAACCTGCGCGCCGAGAGTGGCAAGCTCAAGCATTTCATCATAGGATATAACTTCAAGCTTTCTTGCCTTTTCGATCTTTCTCGGATCGGCAGTATAAACGCCTTCAACATCTGTATAGATCTGACAAAGATCAGCATGCATAGCTGCCGCAATTGCAACTGCACTGGTATCGCTGCCGCCTCTGCCGAGAGTTGTAACGTCCTCATATCTGTTAAGACCCTGGAAACCTGCAACTACTACGATATTATTCTTATCCAGTTCTTTTGCAATACGGTCTGTCCTTACTCTCTTGATACGGGCAGAGGTATATGCCGATGATGTCTGGAAACCTGCCTGCCAGCCGAGAAGCGATACAACAGGATAGCCCAACTTCTCAATAGCCATTGCAAGAAGCGCGATCGAAATCTGCTCACCTGCCGCAAGAAGCATATCCTTTTCTCTTTTGGAAGCATCGGGATTGATCTCTTCTGCTTTGGCAATAAGATCATCTGTTGTGTCACCCTGCGCGGATACGACTACAACGACTTTGTTTCCTTTTTTGTAGGTATCGGTAACGATCCTTGCAACGTTGAAAACTCTTTCAGCGTCTGCTACTGAGCTTCCGCCGAATTTCTGTACGATAAGACTCATGTGTTTCTTCCCCCAAATCTTTTTTCTTTGGAACTCGGATATTTATTATAAATCCGCAATGCGGATCACCGACTTGATCTCTGTGCCTGACGCTTTAAGCTCTTCAAGGAGCTTATTCCTGTCGGCAACAGTCATTTTGCCCGTAACAAAGGCAAATTCGTTTTCTGCGGCGTCCGGACGGACAACCGGTTTCATTCCCGGGAAAAGCTCTGCTGCTTTTGCAGACGCTGCCTTTTTGTCATCGCTTACGGCTCTGACAAATACAGGGAATACTGTTTCTTCATAAGGCTTGACAAGGCTTGCGTTGCCGTCCTCCCAGAATACGAACTTTCTGTCTTTGAGGTGCTGTACGCAGTCGATAATATCAGCAACTACTGCGCTCGCGGTCGGCAGCTTTCCTGCGCCCTTGCCGTAGAATACAACGTCGCCCGTAGCGTCGCCTCTTACGAGAATACCGTTGAATACATCATCAATTCCCGCAAGCTGGCTGCTGCGCTCGATGAACATAGGCTCAACAGTGATATCGAGTGTGCCGTCGTCAAGCTTGCTTACCTGACCGATAAGCTTGATAACGCCGCCCCATGATGAAGCATAGGAAACATCTTCCAGCGTGATACCCGTAATTCCGACCGTATGTACAAACTCGGGATAGATATGCTTTCCATAGCAGAGCGAAGCAAGAATACAGATCTTTCTGCAGGCATCATGACCCTCAACATCAGCTGCAGGATTTCTCTCAGCATAGCCGAGCTGCTGTGCAGTCCTGAGAGCGTCCTCGAAAGATACGCCTTCCTTTATCATTTTGGTAAGTATATAGTTTGTGGTACCGTTTAGTATTCCGGCAACCTCGATCACTTCATTAGCGGCAAGGCACAGACCGATAGGTCTGATGATCGGAATACCTCCGCCGACGCTTGCCTCAAAAAGATAGTTTACATTTTTCTGTCTTGCGATCTCCAGAAGCTCAGCTCCCTTTGTTGCGACAAGCTCCTTATTTGATGTAACCACACTTTTGCCGGCAAGAAGGCAGGCTTTTGTGAAATCATAGGCAGGATGAACTCCGCCCATGACCTCAGCAACTACCTTAACCTCGTCGTCATTCAGTATATCATCAAAGTTTTTTGTAAATTTTTCTGCATAGGGACTGTCGGGAAATTCTCTGATATCAAGGATATACTTGACATTCAGCTCAGCATCGGAGCGTTTCATGATCCCGTCACGGTGGTTCATTATTACCTCCACGACACCGGAACCTACAACTCCGTATCCCATTACTGCTACCTGTACCATATTTATTTCTCCTTTATATTTATTGTAAGCTTATGTTCAGTTGATTTCATTCTCCTCCGCCTTCGTCATCCGTGTTCCCCGGTTCAGGTTCAGGTTCCGGCTCAGGCTCCGGTTCCGGCTCAGGTTCAGGCTCGGATTCCGGTTCCGGTTCAGGCTCCGGCTCGGGTTCGGGTTCTGGTTCTTCGGAGGATTCGTCAATCACAGGTTCCTCAGACGAATCATCGATAACAGGCTCCTCGGAGGATTCATCTGTCACCGGTTCTTCGCTGTTTTCATCGTCCTCGCTCTCCTCTTCGGAGGTATCGTTTTCATCTTCGCTGTCCTCACTGTCACTTTCCTCCGAACCGCTTTCCTGCTTTTTCTTATTCGGATTATAGCTCGAACGGCTCGGCATATTATCCTCTGTATAATAGCCCTCGGCTGTTTTTCCGCTTATTGTATAATCAGTGATTCCGCCGTCATCAATAACGTAATTTTGCTTTATAACATCTCCGCCGAGAGTAAACTGTTTTTCGGGCTTATCCTTGAGGTATTCATTCATTATATCACGCCACAGGATATGGACCTTACTCTGCTCCTCCTGCGGTATCGGGATATTGGTTTCATGACCTGCCCATATTCCTGCTACTGCATAGGGCGACGCGCCGAGGAACCAGTTATCACAGGAAGCGTCGGTAGTACCGGTCTTGCCTATGATATCCCAGCCTTCTATCTGAGCGCGGTAGCCGAGCGCTTCACCGCCAGCATTTACGATATCATGCAGCAGACGATTCATAATTGTTGATGTTTCGGTGCTGATCACATGATCGGGCTTGCCGATATCACGGTTATCGAGGATAACCTTTCCTTCGCTGTTGGTTACATAGAAATATGTGTAGGGTGAATAATAATATCCGCCGTTGCAGAAGATCTGATATGCGCCGGTCATTTCCTCTACGGTAACACCGCCGCGGAAACCGCCTATGGAAAGACCTGCGAGGTTCTTTCTGTCTACCTCCGGATCAAGGTGCTTGAAATTGAGCTTCTCCGTGAGGAATTTATAGCTGTTGTCAAGTCCAACTGTCTTGAGAACGCTTACTGCCGCCGCATTGGAGGAAATATTCAGCGCTCTTGTTACAGTAATATCTCCGTAATAGCTCAGATACCAGTTGTTCGGACCGGGTACGGGACTGCCGTTTTCATATCCCCAGTCGGACACAGGACGGTCGGAAACAAGTGATGAATAGCTTATCAGTTTCTCGTCCAGAGCCGGAGTATATGAGGATACAGGCTTGATAGTCGAACCGGGCTGCAGTGTGGACTGTGTTGCCATATCCCACAGCAGACGTCCGTCCTTTTCGTCACGGCTTCCGACTGTTGCCAGAACTCTGCCGTCCTCAAAATCCATCATTTCATAAGCGACCTGTATCGACTTATCGGTAGGCGTCTGCCACGAGCGGACCTTCTTTTCCGCAATATCCTGCGCCCTGACGTCCATTGCGCAGTAAATATTCAGACCGCCGTTATATACGAGCTGTTCCGCATAATCTCTTGTGACGTTCAGCGCAGGCTGGAGATCCCTTACGACATCTCTGAACATTCTGTCCATATACCAGTTCCAGTCGCTGAGGTCATCGTCATCATTATCGTTTTCCATGACATAACCGATGAATTTCATATTCTCGGATTCCTTCATGGCCTTATCGTATTCGTCCTTGGTTATTTTACCCTGATCGTACATCTCATAGATTATATATTCCCGTCTTTCCTTATTCTTTTCGGGATATACCAGAGGATTGTAAGCATATGGGTTCTGGGTTATTCCTGCGATAGCTGCACATTCAGCTATGGAACATTCGGAAATATCCTTATTGAAATACAGATCGGCAGCCGACTGTACTCCGCGGCATCCTGCGCCGTAATTGACAACATTAAGATAGGCTTCTATTATATCGTTTTTACTGTACTGCTCCTCAAGCTTGAGTGCACGGAAGATCTCCCTGAGCTTACGGGTAATACTTACGTCATTATCGTTTGTGACGTTCTTGATAAGCTGCTGGGTGATAGTAGATCCGCCGAACTGTCTGCCGCCGGTACCGAGGCTGAATATCGCGCCGCCTGTACGGTACCAGTCAACTCCGTTATGCTCCTCAAAGCGCTTATCCTCGATAGCGATCTGGGCGTCGATCATACATTTAGGGATATCCTTATAGCTTACCCAGACACGGTTTTCGGTTGAATAAAGCTCCTGATATTCGACAAACTCGTCCTCACTGCCTTCCTTCAGCACATAGACGAAGCTTGTCAGGTTCAGCTTCAGGTTATTGAGATTGATCTCGAACGGCTCGTTCGCAACGGAAATAATATAGAATACCAATGAAATGCCGACAACAAAACAGGTTATCAGCACTATCATCAGCATAGTAACGATTATCTTCCTGATAGTGGAAAAAAATGATCCTATTGCCTCTCCGGCAGAAACCGAAGAACCTGATACATTTTCCTCGCTGAAATTACTTATATCGGTTTTTCTCATTGAATTATCCGCCTCCGATAACAAAGCAGTACATTATTATGTACAGTAAGCTGAAAATAAATAATTACAAGATATTATAGCATATATTTGTCGTCATATCAAGCACCGAAGTGCTTTCGGCAATAATTTTTCTTTAACGGCTGTAAGATTTGACAAAAATAATGGAATTGAATTTGTTAAATTTTCCCTCAGATCAATAAATGTATATCATATGCAAAAATGCAGAATAATAATACAGAGGTGAAAACAGTGAAATATCTTCTGACTTTTACAGGAATAATTCTCATTCTGTGTATAATAGTTACAGCAAAATACTATCCCTCAGCCGATAAGATCGCACCAGGCAGCGAGGAAAAGGCTTCTGTTCATAATACTACAGTATCATTCTCTCAGGTGAGCCGGAATCAATATCAGTATTATATTTCCGTAAGCTCGGGCAGGGTCGCTCTTTTTGAAACAGACTGTCAGACACCGCTCAGAATCACCGGAACAAGAGTACGTGATCTGCCCCTCAGCGACCGCGACGCACTTAAAAAAGGGATCGGAGCATATGATCTTAAATCGGCGGAAAAAATCATGCAGGAATATTGCAGTTGACCGCTTTTTATATTTTTTTCACTTTTTTAGTTATGATATCATTTCTTTTTGCCTATATTATAGTATCATTATAATTATTTGATTTAATCACATATACACTTTAATGTGTTAAATCAAAATGTGCAAATCGACTGTTTTAATTATTAATATTTTCGTATAATTGTACAAAAAATTGCACTTCCGCCTACCTGTTTTATGCGTTTTTTACAGGTCTTTTACCATTTTATTCCTATTTTCAATATTATTCCCCTATTTTTTGAAGTCATTGTTCACAAAAACAATATTCAATTTGATCAAATCTTGTAAATACGTTTGAAAAATGCGTGACTTTTTTATTTTTTTAGTTTATAATAATGATACAGGGGCGTTTATACATTTATAAACATTTATTTTTATTCATGAACAAAGGAGGAGAGTATCATGTACAGTATGATCTCTTATTGGCTCAAGTATTACAGACACGAGTGTGGTCTGACACAGCAACAAGTTGCTGACAGACTCAAGATCGAAAGATCCACTTACACTTATTATGAAACAGGCAAAACCAAGCCTGACATCAACACTCTTATCAAGATCGCAAAAGTCTTTAATATCAATTACCTCAAGCTTCTTGAAGGCGTAGAGGAAGAGCTTGAAGACGCAATCTCAGAAATCCATTCCGGTCCTGAGGATGACGACAGCTACAAATATCGTACCCATGCAACAACCAAGTATGAGGTAGAACTTCTTTTCGTTGTACGCAACCTCAATCCCAAGCAGAGAAAAGAAGTAATGAATCTTGCTAAGAACTTTGTCAAAGAAAACGAAAAAGATGAAGATTAAGCTTTGAAAGCTACATAGAGCAGCGGAAGTCATTTTTCCGCTGCTTTTTTATCTGCAAAACAAAGCTCCGGAAAGATCCGGAGCTTTTCTTACTTTATTCATTATTCCGGCTATGATGCCATCTCATTCTTCCACGACCTGAGCGCCTTGCTGGGGCTTGCGCGGAAGCGGAACATATTCAAAGCTGAGCATACATTTGTCCGTATTGCCCGTTACAAAACGTCGCATCAGATCAATTATGTTTTTGAGAACAATACCCAGCACCGCCCCGGAAATATAAAGAACTATATCGTCAAAGCTTGCGGCAGCCGTATTGAACAGGAACTGCAGCGCCTCTACCGCAAGACCGAGCGATACTGCAATTATAACACTGTGCCATACTTTAAGCTTAGGGATAAGCACAGAAAGATAAAATGTCAGCGGCATCAATATTATCAGATGCCAGAGCAGATAGACAATATCATCGGATTCCATATCCGTTATCCTGTTTCTGATCATATCAAACGGCATCAGATAAAATATTCTTTCTGATTCAAACTTGGGTTTCACGGGAATGATCAGCTTGAATATCAGAACTATCCCGTATATTATCAGCAGAGAACGCATACTCAGCGTCATGAATCTTGCAAAGCTTCGTCTTTTGCTGTTGCTGTCAGATGACATTCCGGAAATCATGCGAAACGCGATTGCAATTCCGAACGGCGTCACCCATATAAGAAACATTGAAACTATACTGTATTCTGTTATCTGCGGCCAGTAATCGGCTCCCTTTGCAATAATTCCGCCGATGATCGAAATTATCAGCTTTATAAAAACAAAGACAGATATTGCAAGCATTTGCGTCCCTATCGCCTCATAACGCTTTATAAGCAGAAAAAGAACAACGGTTATCACTAAACCTACCACAAATATATATCCGTAGCAGACCGCCTCTGATTCAAACTGATTATTCGCATCATTCGGAAGCAGAAACATCATAAGACCTGCAGCTATCGAAATGAACAGTTCACCTATGCTGAGTTTCTGTCCGGGAAGAACTGTCATGGTTATTCCTCCTGAAAGTAAGATAATCCTCAAGTATTATTACTGCCGCAACACTGTCAACGACAGCCTTGCGCTTTTTTCCTCTTGTATCGGTCATATTGAGATAATTATGCGCCGTAACGGTAGTACAGCGTTCGTCCCTGAGCACGACCTCAATGCCGCTGAGATCACCGAGCAGCCGCGCAAATTCCCGGACATTCTGCGCGCTTCCGCCTTCGCTGCCGTCCATATTTCTGGGCAGACCGAGAACGATAAGCTCTGCTTTTTTCTCCCGGGCGGCATCTGTTACCTTAGCCGCTAATTTATCCATATTATATTCCGTTATCACCCCTGCAGGAGAGGCGAGCATTTCATTTTTATCGCATACGGCAAGACCGGTCCTTGCGCGTCCGTAATCAACAGACAGTATTATCATTTCCCGTCCCCCGTATCAAGATGACCGCTGTAACCTTCCATCAGAAATTCGGGTTTCATATCGTCGTCATAGCGTATGACATTGACAGACATATTTGTCCCGAGCGGTATTTTTGCGATATCGTCAACCTTATATCCGTGCAGAAAGCACATCATGCATTTCATTGCGCAGCCGTGGGAAACTATACATACGGTCTTTCCCTTGTTTTCATTAAGTATGTCCGTAAGCGCCGCGCTTACCCTGTCATATACCTGCGCCATTGATTCTCCCTCCGGGGCATGGAACACTTCGGGATGGTTTTTCCAGTTATCCCACTGCTCCGGAAATTCCTTTTCGATATCGGTAAGATATCTTCCCTCCCACAGACCTGCATCTATTTCCGTAAGTCTGAGATCGGTCATAACCGGGACATTATGATAGAGATTAATGCCGTCTGTACTTTTTCTTGCGCGCTGTTTATCGCTCGTATAGAATACGTCTATAGGCTCGGCGGCAAGCATTTCCGCCGTCAGAGCGATCTGCTCCCGTCCCTTCGGAGTAATGTCGCTGTCTATTTTCCCCTGAAAGAATCTTTCGAGATTCCCCTGCGCCTGACAATGGCGCACCAAGATCAGTTTCGTCAAAATAGTGATTTCCCTTCAGTTTTCTTTTTATACTATTACCGAGCCTGTCAGCTCTGTAACGCTTTCCATTCCATGATTGTCAAGCCAGCCGTGAAGTCCTTCTGAGATACGCAGCGGCGCATACGGGTCAGTAAAAAGTACTGTTCCTATCTGTATCGCGTCTGCGCCTGACATCATCATTTCAACGGCGTCCTGCCATGTTGAAATGCCGCCGAGACCGATAACCGGTATCTTTACTGCTTTCTTTACCTGATATACCATTCTTACAGCAACAGGGAATACCGCCGGACCGGACATACCACCCGTAACATTCTTTATTATCGGGCGGCGTGTGTTTATATCTATCCTCATGCCCGTAAGCGTATTGATAAGAGATACCGCGTCTGCGCCTGCGCTTTCCGCTGCAAGAGCGACCTCGGCTATATCGGCTACATTCGGTGAAAGCTTGATGATAAGGGGCTTTGTGCAATGCTTTCTTACCGCCGAGGTGATCTTCTCCACCGACTGCGGCGATGTTCCGAACTGTGCTCCGCCCTTTTTGACATTGGGGCAGGAAATATTAAGCTCTATCATATCGACGTCGCTGTCGGAAAGTATTTCGACAATACGGCAGTAATCCTCCTCGGTGCTGCCTGCCGCATTTGCAATTACTACTGTATTCTGTTTTTTAAGCCAGGGAAGCTCAACGCTCACAAAATGCTCTACACCAGGATTCTGAAGTCCTACTGCATTAAGCATACCCATAGGCGTTTCCGCGATACGCGGAGGAGGATTGCCGGGACGCTCCTGCAATGTCGTTCCCTTGCAGGATATTCCGCCGAATACCGAAAGCGGATAAAGCTCTCCGTATTCATGACCGAAACCGATCGTACCTGATGCTGCAATTATCGGGTTGCTGAATTCAACGCCGGCTATATTTACACTAAGATCTGCCATTACCAGATAACCTCCTCTGCACGGAATACCGGGCCGTTCTTGCAAACGTGCTTATATGTAAGCTCTCCCTTTTCGTTTTTGATACCGACGGCACAGCCAAGACAGGCTCCTACGCCGCAAGCCATACGCTGTTCAAGGGAAACAAGACATTCCTTACCGTGTTTTTCGGCAAGAGAAGCTATATTTTTCAGCATAGGCGTCGGGCCGCAGGCGCATATCATATCTATCTCATCTATGATCTCTTCGAGCGGAGATGTAACAAAGCCGTGTATGCCGTAGCTGCCGTTATCCGTCGTTTCAATAAAGCGGCAGCCTATTTTTCTGAAATCCTCGGTCAGTATTACCGCGCTCTTGTCACGGAATCCGTTTATTACGGTACAGCTGCTGCCTGCTGTCTTTGCGCTGTAAAGCATCGGCGGAACACCGATACCTCCGCCGATAAAAGCGATCCTTTTATCCTCAGGGATATCGAATCCGTTACCGAGCGGAGCGATAATATTAACTATATCCCCTGTTTCAGAATGTGAAAGAATTTCGGTGCCCTCACCGCGAACCTCAAATACAACGCGGATAATATCTCCCTCGACATCGCAGACGGATATAGGTCTGCGCAGGGTCTTGCCCGGCACAAGGATATGAGCGAACTGACCGGGTCTTGTAATGGCGGCAAGCTCCTCATTCCTAAGACGGAAATCATATATTGTGGACGTAAGCTGATATTTAGCCACAAGCTTACAATCCTGTGCATCATATTTCATATATTTCTTCCTCTCATGGGTTATTTGATTCAATATTTTAATTATAGCATATACAAAGCGTCAGGTGCAATAAAAAACGAGCCGTTTTTTTGTGAATATATGTTTATTTTTCCTTAAAGATGCAAATAATGACAATAGTATGATAATGCTGTATATTTACGGACTAAAATTACGAAAAGAGGGAGCTTAATGAACAATATAGTAATGTATACAGGAAAATCGGACAAAGCACTGATCAGCGCAGTCAGCCGTGTACTTACACAGATGCCGGGTACACTTGTTTCCTGCGGAGGGAGATTCATATGCAGAGGGAGCAAGCCTTTAAGACGGCTTTGCATTATCCGTGACGGTGACAGACCGCCCGAGGGCAGCATACTTATACTTGGGGATTCTCCGGAATATTTCAGTCCGGAGCTTTTCCCCGAAAGCCCGGTATATATTGTAAACTCACGCAATTTACGCGCATTATCCTGTGTATCAGGCAGAAAAGCGATAGTTATCGGCTGTTCATATTCAAGCAGGGACACGCTGAGCATATCGGGAATAATGAACGGTACGGCAGCGATAAGTCTGAACCGGAGTCTTGTTTTTGACGGAAAAATAATATATCCTCAGGAAATAATTCTGCACAGCACCGGAAATTATCCCCCCTATGCCCTGCTTGCCGCAGGTGCGGTTGCGCTTATGACGGGAAGTGACAAGCTCTTTTAGGGCAATACCGGCGGTACATCGGCGTGAACTGACTCCGGCGGTTGACATTGTTATTGGATTGGTATAGAATGATAATGTAAAAAGAAGTGGAGGACGGAAAATGGATAATTCGTTTTTTGAAATATCAAAGGAAATAAAAGCATTGGGCGATGAGGCAATGAAAACGATTCGCCCCGTCTTTGAAAGAATAGATGAAATAACAGAATATAACCAGCTGAAAATGCTCAGGGCTTTTCAGAATGCAAGAGTCAGTGAAAGCCTTTTTGCCGCTTCGACTGGCTATGGCTATGACGACAGGGGCAGAGATGCTCTTGACCGTATCTTTGCTGAGGTGCTTGATACCGAGGACGCTCTTGTGCGCCATAATTTCGCAAGCGGTACGCATACTCTTACAGTCGCGCTGTTCGGCGTTCTCCGCCCCGGCGATACTATGATCTCGGTTACGGGTATCCCCTATGATACCCTGCAGGGCGTTATAGGCATCGGCAAACATTACAGCGGATCACTCAAGGATTTCGGCGTAAATTATAAACAAGTCGATCTCCTGCCGGACGGAACAGTGGATTATGAAGGAATAAAAAATACCGTCAGACCCGATACAAAAATGGTCTATATACAGCGCTCACGCGGCTATTCCCTTCGTCCGACACTTCTTGCGGACGATATCCGCAGAATATCCGAAATTGCAAAAAGCATCGCCCCGGACTGTATAGTTATGCTCGATAACTGCTACGGAGAATTTGTCGAAAAAACCGCTCCCGGAAAATTCGTCGATCTTATGGCAGGATCGCTTATCAAAAATCCCGGCGGCGGTATCGCTCCGACAGGCGGCTATATAGCAGGACGCGCCGATCTCGTTGAATCCTGCGCTTACCGCCTGACTACACCGGGAACAGGCAAGGAAATAGGCTGCACCCTCGGTCACAGCCGTGAGCTTTTTATGGGCGCTTTCAGCGCACCTCACATTACCGGAGAGGCGCTGAAAACCGCTGTATTTGCTGCGGCAGTTTTTTCCAGACTCGGCTTTGAGGTCACTCCGTCGGCAGATGAACAGCGCGGAGATATCATTCAGGCTATACTTCTCGGCAACGAACAAAGACTTATCAGTTTCTGTCAGGGTATACAGGCTGCTTCTCCGATAGATTCTTTCGTTACACCGGAACCATGGGATATGCCCGGCTATGACAGCAAGGTCATTATGGCGGCAGGAGCATTTACTCTCGGATCATCAATAGAGCTTTCTGCCGATGCTCCGCTGAGAGAACCATATGCGGTATGGATGCAGGGCGGTCTTAATTTCCACAGCGGAAAAACTGCTGTACTCCTTTCCGCTGAGAAAATGAAAAATCAGTTGTCATCATGAAAAAACATATCAGCGACAAACGCCAAAAAGGTTTTATCATAACCATTGCCGCAGCATTATCGGTAATAATCCTGCGGAGTACGGGAATACTTATTCTCGGCGGAACTGCAGTTTACGGAACTGTATGGTATACCGCTCTTCTGAGCGTTATTTCACTTCTTCCGCCCATGCTTTTCTCATTTACATACGAAAAGCCTGAGAAAAGAAAAAAAGCAGGGCTTGTTCCTTCGGCGGCAATGACAGCAGCAGCGGTGCTGCTCTGCATGGGAATAAATATAATAATATCCCTGTTATCCGGAACGGGAGCAGATGTGCCGCAGTATTCCGATCCCCGGTCATTTGCGGCAGCAGTACTATGCTTATGTCTTTTGCCTGCATTACTTGAAGAATTACTTTTCCGCGGTATAATAACAGACGCGCTCTGTCCATGCGGCGAAAAGCTGACGGTGGTTTTGTCCGCCGCGGCATTTGCGATCGTCCACAGCGGCGTATATGCAGGTATATATGCATTCTGCGCAGGGATAATACTCGGGATCCTGCGCCTGCGCAGCGGAAGACTTACGGCATCGGCAGCTGCACATTTTCTGACAAACCTTATTTCGCTTATTATCTGATTTTTCTCTCATACTGCTGCGCTTTGAACTAAACGGATAATATCATTATGATCCGCTGCGACGCAGCAAAACAAATCTTTTCGGGGGTAATTATGAAAGATGAGGAGCTTATGCGTCTGGCAATAAATGAGGCGCAAAAAGCATATGATATTGATGAAGTTCCGATCGGCTCGGTCGTCGTGAAAGACGGTATCGTTGTCGGCAGAGGTTATAACCGCCGTGAAACAGGCAAAAACGCCCTCTTTCATGCGGAGCTTGCCGCAATAAATGACGCCTGCCGTAACCTCGGCGGCTGGAGGCTCTGGCAGTGCGAATTATTCGTCACTCTTGAGCCATGCCCCATGTGCGCAGGAGCGATAATAAATTCAAGAATAAAAAGAGTTGTCTACGGCTGCGAAGACCCAAAAGCAGGCTCGGTAAAGTCTGTGATCGATCTGTTTGAGCTTCCGTATAATCATAAGCCCGAGGTAACAGGCGGAATATTAGCTGATGAGTGTTCTGCTCTGCTTTCGGATTTTTTCAGAGAGCTTCGGCGCAAGAAAAACAATTCCTGACGGTTTCGAGGTGAGATCATGAAAAAATTAATCTGCGCGGCGGCGGCCGCTGTAATCGCTGCGGCTATCTCGGTTCCTGTATGCATTATACCTTTCGCTGCACCCGAAAAAAAACCTCAGACTACTCAGACAAGCAAAACGGATTCTTCCGCTGCAAAAAACGACAGCGGAAAAACAAATGAAAAAAAATCCTCGGAAACCCAGTCAAAGGAGATCGAAAAATCCCTTAAAACATTCAGCAATACCACAAAAAAATATCATACATATGATATCTGGTTCAGTATCGCCTGCACCGGAAGAATGAAAAAGAACAGCGCAAACGGCTATTACAAAAAGGGCGAGCTGATACGCATTATCGGCAAATACCGCGACAGTAAAACGGTTATAGTTTACACTACTGGCGACGGAGTGAATTATCTCCCGGCTGCCGATATAGAATTTCTGCCAAAGGATTACAAGCCCGAAAAAAACGAGCATTTCAATGATATGCCGACTCTTCCGGCTTCGCAGGTGCTTGAGGAAACGGCCGTCTATACATGGGAGAAAAGTAGCTTCGGTCTGCCCTGCTATGTTCCCAAGGACGAATACAGCGATGATTATGACAATTCGCTCGAAGTGAAATACGACAAAAGCATGATACGACGCTACGGACGCCTTGAACGCGATCTTACTATATATAACTCAAACCGCGGCAGTGTGCAGAAAACCACTGTTCCAAAGGGGGCATATGTTGGTGTGATGGAATACCGCTACGGGGAAATATACGGTTATTTCACACTATACAATAACGGAGGATATTATTCCCTTGCTGAATTTATAAATGACAATTGGAAGAAACCTGCTCTTACCCTGATGGACGAGGATTTCAAGCCTTCGTCCAAGGATAAAGTATACGGAATGGACGATGCGACAGAGATGCGGCGCTATGCACTTGTCGAGCAGGTCAAAACGGACAGGAAAACTGCCATCATGACAGTCACTCCTTCAAAGGAGCCTATGTATATCCGCCTTATCGGAAGCGAAATAACTCTGATCAATTTCACACGCGGTCAGAAAATATCTGTTCTTGCAGACGAAGGGAGCAATTACCTTTGCATTTACAATGACAGAGCGTTCCGCATTTCAAAGAATATAGTCAGGAAAATATAAAAAATAAATGATAATTGGTTGAACTATCTATACAATGGTATTTTTGAGTAATTTCTCTGATCCGGCAGATAGTCAGTAAGAAAATCTGTTATCAAAGATGCAAAATCAGCCGTATTCTTTTTCATCGAAACATACCTCTTCTATGATAATAAAAATGTGCAGGAGGCCGCCCATTATCTGAGCAGCCTCCTGTTTTATTATTGTGTGTCAGTTTTTATTCAGCGGCTGTTACATTAACAGTAAAGCTCTTGATGTCTGTTTTTCCTTCAGAGTCTTTTACTACAGACATAACGTCATAGCTTGTTGCTTTCTTCGGTTTGAAAGCTGCGCTCTTGGTCGTATATTCATCGACCATCGGGAGCCATTCTGTATTCTTGCTCTTCTTGTAATAGAATGCGTACTTGTATCCTGTTGTGCCGCCTACTATACCGCCGCTTGCAGCGCCCTTGAGGACTATCCTTTCACCGACTTTGACCGTCTCGGCATTGACCGTGGTATTGTTGACCAGCGGGTTGCTCAGATCAAGTGTGAACGTCTTGGATTTGATCTTGCCGATGCTGTCCTTGACGTTGATCATGATGATATATTTTGTTGCCTTGCCGGGGGTGAATTTTGCGCTGGTGGCTGTGCCGTATTTCTTACCGATCTTTGTCCAGGTTTCGGTCGTGGACTTTCTGTAAAGGAATGCATAGGTGTAACCTGGTACGCCGCCCTCTGCAGCTCCGTAAAGGTTTACTGCCTCACCGACTTTTCCTTCGGTCTCGATACGGGACGTGTTCTTAAGCGGATCGTTGAAATAATTATCCTTGTAGCTGTCATTGCAGTTTGAGCAGGTGTGGAGGAGATAACCCGGTTTGCCGTTCTTCGGCTGAACGATAGTTTCAACATATTCGTGCGGTGTTGCTGGGATAATTGTGTCATTGATATCAACAACGCCGTCATTGTTCAGGTCATCAAGAGGAGTGCCCTGATCGTCAGAATAGAATTTTCCGTCAGAACCTAAGTAATATTCGATATTACCGCTTGCTGTGCAGTCTGCATCGTTTGCGTTGACCTTGTCGTAGGTGCGTGTCGCAGCTTCGAGAGCAGCTTCCGCAGTTTCGAGCTTAGCAAGGGTATCAGCGTCGATAAGAGCCTTCTGATCGTTTGTCAGATTATTGTAAGCTTCTCTTGCCGCTGTGATAGCCTGTGCGTCATTTGCGGTAACTTCTGCGGGAAGGTTGTTGATCATAGCTGTGACGTCGTCAGCTGCTGCTTTGTCCTGTGCTGCTGCCAGTGCAGTTTCTGCTGCTGTCAGCTTTGCGAGAGTGTTGTCGTCAATGAAGGTCTGCTGCAGGGGGGTAAGAGCGTCATAAGCTGCTCTTGCGGCTGCGATAGCCTGTGCGTCTGCTGTCGTTACGTTCTGTGCCGCGGGAAGTGCCTCGATCATCGAGATAACTGCCTGACTTTCCTCGGGAACGTCCATTGCAACATAGATTGCATTGCAGAACCAGTCATCGCCGCCGTTGTAATCGGGACGGAAGTATACGGTATACTTGGCGTCATCTGTTATCTCGCCGTTAGCGCCGTAATTATCACCGGGATCGGGGAACCATTTTTTGATCTCACTATTCGCGGCATATACTACCTTGAACTGTGAATCTGTTGTAAGGTCAAGGCCGGAAAGTGAATATTCGGCTACATCTGTGCCCTCGTTCTTTGTGAGCTTATATGCGTCATCCACTGCCCAGTTTGTCATGGTGCCGATAACATAATAGCTCTTCGGTACGCTTGTGAATACTGCTGTGTAGGTAACGTCATCGGTTACCTGAGGCAGCGCCTCGTTGAGCGCATAGGTATTTTCGCCGTCGTTCCAGCCTGCGAACTCGTAGGTGTTAACTGAGTCCTCTGCCTTTGCGGGTGTTGCGCCGTCATATTTCGGGAGCGAATCATTTTCAACACCCTCGTCCTTTTCAAGCTCTGTGCCGTCATAGTTATTCCATGTGACGGTGTAGGTGGGCTCTGTGGCTGCGGGAACTGAAAGGGTAAACGTGATCGTGAAGGGGTTATCGTGACTACCGTCAGCTAACCATCCGCTGAACGGTACGCTTGCAGCCTCGCCTGTCCATGTTCTGCCGCTCCAGCCTTCGCCTGAAAAGCCACTAATATAGCCGCCGGATATTTCTATCTTTGTGAATTTAGCGCCTTCGAGAGATGTTGTGAAGGTTCCGGATTCGGTTTCATACGCTATGGCCAATTCATAGCCAAAATCCACAATTCCTTCGCCCGTTACCTGAACGACAGTCTGATCAAAGCTGCCTGTGCTGCTGTCCCATACGACTGTGGTTTCGGTGGTTGTGGGTGTGGTCTGCTTCGGTACAGCCGTAAATGTTGCTGTGTATTCAGCGTTGGCTGATACTGCCGTTATTTCGGGTGTCCAGCCTGCGAACTCATAGGTGTTTTCATCGTCCTCGGGCTTGGTGGGTTCGTTGCCGTTGTATTCGGGGGTTGCGCCCTCTGCAACGTCCTCATCTGTTTCAAGAACAGAACCGTCCCAGTTTTTCCATGTGACGGTATGGATGGTAGGAGGGATATAATAAACAGTTACTTCTTTGATAAAAGTGTACCTGTTTCCGTATGCACGGATGCCGACATTATTTGCAACTATATTATCGCAAGTAAAAACTTCTCCGGACTGAGTGCTCATTGTTGTTTTCCCGTTTGCAATTATAATAGGACTTGCATTGTAATTACCACTGGAATAACCTCTTGTCATCACCATCTTGGTAATTGTTCCGTTGCCTTTTACGGAAACCGTAGACGAATCTGAATAGTCGTTCACCAAAAAACCACTGTTATCTCCCACACTCTGTACAGATATTTTGATATCGCCCTGCTCATAAACCGATTTTCTTTGGTTTGTAGCGATGGTTACAGACTGTTCCTCGGGAACGCCCTGCTTTGCGTTCCTCTTTAACTGCGCATAGTAGGTCGCGTCGCCTTTGGCTGACGATATTGCGGGATGCCATCTGGAAAACTCGTAGGTGAAATAGTCGTCCTCATTCCTGGTGATCTCTGCACCTTGGTATGAAGGCATATTTCCGTATTTGACGCTGTCTGTTGCGAGAGTAGTGCCGTCCCAGTTTTTCCAGGTTATCGTGTAGTTTGCGTCCGTGTCTATCGGCGCCCCAAAGCCCCAACCGCACTCATAGCAAAACCATTCCCCAATTCCGTCCTCGTATTCGATATCTTCACTACCGCAATATGGGCAAATAAGATGCTGTGCGTTCGCCGTCATCGGAATGATAGTGAACAGGCTGAGTATCATCATAAGTGACAGAATGATACTCAAAGGTTTTCTTAGTTTTTTTGTCATTTGATTTTCCTCCAATCTGTAAAAAATGTGTTTTCATTTATAACAGCGTCTTATCCGGGTCTGTACGTTGACCACACAGTATGCAGCGCATACTGCCATACACCGCCCATGTAATATGACGGACGGATAAAACTGCAATTACCGAAATAAGCATATATTACTATGATTTTGAATTGTAATAATACACAGATTTCATCTATATTTTACTTTAATTATAGCCATTAGCCATTGTTCAAGAGGGGGTTCCAGAATGGAAACTTTTTTCGTCATTTCGCAGATTTTTTCTATTGTCGTTTGTGCATAGTGCTACAACAGAAATACGGCTCTACTAAAATGCAATCTTAATCAAATCAATTGCTGCCCTGTTCCACTTCCTTGATCTCATCCTTTGAAGCTTGTTTGAGAGCGTATGTATCGAATGCCGCGTCCCTCGGCAGCTGGATATCGATCCTGTCCATTTTCTGTATCAGACATTCTCCCGAGCTCATAGACGCCTCGAAAACGTGTCCGCCGAGCATTTTGTCCTTTGAGATGAAGTGCATATGCCAGCCTGCGGCGTTTATGCCGTCCATATAATCGGGAAAATATACGCACACCAGCGTTCCGTACAGCTTTTCAAAACAAAAATCCTTCTGTGTTTTTGAAAGGATAGTTTTCAAAGTAACGTGTTGAGAGCGATAGGGCGCTCCGGCACGCGCGCGTATCATGTTGAACCATCCGTCTATCCGTGCGACATGGATACTGTTCAAGCTGAAATCATCATCTATTATCATGGTCAGCGATAATTTTATGGCTTTAATATCCGCCTTTTCTCCAAATTCGATCATTCTGGCGTTTTTTATAGAACCCGCAACTGCAAACGGTACTCCGGTCGAGTCTTCCGAGCGAACTATACTGCCATCCTGCTTAGCTTGATAGCAAACACCGTCAATAATGATCATCTCACCGTCAACATTCTCAAAAGTACCAAGTCCTGTATCGCCGTTTTTAAGGAGCTCCTTTACCGTTACAACAGGCTTTGTATATCCAAGTGCTAACGCCTGCAGAGTAGAGACCTGATAGATTTTATTTGATTTCATTTTTTTGTCCTCCTGAATTTATTAATTTATGGTAAGCTGACTTTTGCAGCTGCCGATTTATGACTCTGCCGTTTTTCCGTGGGTATTGTTATCCTGACCGACGTACCGCCGCTCTCGCACAGCGTGATCTCCAATTTGCCCTTGCACATCATTTCGAGCCTTTGCCGGATATTATTCAGAGCGATATGCGGCTCGTTGTCATTGACCGGAGTGAATCCGAGACCGTCGTTCTCTACGATGATCCCGACCGAAGTATCCGTCCGCTTTGTGATGACGGAAATATGCAGCGGATTGCTGCTTGATCTCATGCCATGCTTGACGGCGTTCTCCACTATCGGCTAAAGCGTCAGCGGCGGCACGCGAAACGCCGTGAACGGCGTATCAAAGCTGACAGACAAAGTGTCTTCAAACTTCGCCTGCTCGACTGCGAGATATGCGCAGGTATGCTCCAGCTCGTCGCTGAACGGGACCATGTCCTCACTGGCGATCGCGGCGAAATTCTTCCGCAGGTAAAACGTAAAGTCAAGAGTGACCTGCTTTGCCTTGGCGGGATCCTGATCGCATCAGATGCACTGCAAACAGAACGACAGCTGTACAAATACCCACTATATAACAAACTGTCTGATCCAGCCTGAAGCCCTACTGTAACACGAGGATACAGGTCACAGTTGCCGCTTTCACTCCGTAGTTTAGTTATTTCTTTTACTTAATCATTATAAGCTAAATCTGAATAGAAAAACAATAGACTTATGGAAATTTGGAGTTTCCATTCTGGTAACATTCCTGACACAAGGAAAAAAAATTTTTCATTTGTGAGTAATAACGGAAAGATATGAAATCAGCATTTCTGTGTAAGCCGCTTTCAGAACATCTACAGTCCGCGCTTTGATAAAAGCTTACATCATACTTTGAGAAGCGGAATATATTTTTAATCTGCTTGTTTCAATCATTTTACTTCACCTTTCAGACGCATTTTATACCATACTATTATACCACACCCACACGCCCCCGGCTACCCTTTTAAAAGAGAAAACACCGAGAATAAATTTTTAAGGCAATACCGCACAAAGATAGTGCCACAGATGCGCCGTCAATTTTTTCGTCAGAATGTGCAAAACGAGCGTAGTTAACCTGACGGTTATCAA
>CACYWT010000031.1 GCA_902778175.1 uncultured Ruminococcus sp.
GTCCGATGAGAACGGCGGTACGCCGGTCGAATCGGCTTACGCCGTGAGGTTATTATATCATATTTTCAATGACTTCGCAATTATGCGGTGTTGCCTTAATTTACCAAAAAGGCAAGAAAATGTAATGTCATCTGCTGCTCATGATATATTATTAAGAATGATCGGATTGTGATGTTATATGGTTTTCGAGCTAACTCTTATCTCAAATACTGCGGTGTTTTTTTCAGCTGTACTTATTTGAACTGCTTTGCTTTTTAGTATCAAAGCGGCTGTTTCGTCAATTTCTGCCTCTGATAACATCTCCTGCGTGCGTCAGATCCATAGCGGAAATAAATCCGACAACGGAGGTTTCCTTCAGCAGCAAAACAAACTGATTGCGAAGCAGAGGAAAGTATATCCTCTTCGCCTGCGGAAGAATTACCCTGCGGTATGCTTTTTTCTCGGTATAGCCCAGGGCAAGGGCTGCTTCAAGCTGACCCTTGTCAATGGAATCAACAGCATTTATAATGATCGAATATGCCTTCGGTGCAAAGATCAGAGTAAGACCAATGATCGAAACAATAACAGGCGAGATATCGCTTTTAGCGAATACAACATAAAACAGCAGCATGAGAATAACAACAGCAGGAAGTCCGGCTACAATGGTATTATACACGGATATCAAGGCACTTATCAGCTTGTTAATATGTAAATTCTTTGACATCAGGCACTTTTGAGCTTATAAGCTCTTCGAAAGGCGCACCTGTCAGCATACTTATGGTTTTGCCGCTCAGCTCGTCAAATGTTGATACTTCCGGCTTGCGTTCCTGTGGAGCTTCGGCATAAACCGTTATGCTCATCATCGTGAACAATATTACTGCCATAAATATGACAGTAAAGATGCGATAAGTTGTGTTTCTTTTCATATTGATCTCCTATAGTTAAAAAATCAATGCAATAACCCGAAGGGGATCCTACAAACGGATTTCCTTCGGGTTAATTACTGTTTTCATTTTGGACTGCCGGTATCTGCTTTTTTAATTGCGGTGGATTTGTTAATTGCTTTCTTTTTTCTATCATAGATAGAAACCAGTATCGGTATATAGGTAAGTCCGGGCAGAATGAAGCCTATGTAATAATATTCGGACTGTACAAGCATATTGAATATAGCATGATAAAGGATAGCTGTACTCAGAAGAGCAAAAGTACCGCAGTAAAAAAACTTTTTCCGCTTCCTTACAAAGCTCATTCCATAGCCTATCATCACGGTGCAGACAGCGTGCATTAAAGCTGTTGACAGCCCCCTTATGATTGCCCAGCTTATTGTTACATTAGATATGCTCTGAACAAGTACGACCATATTTTCAAAAAGAGCAAAGCCAATGCCAAGTGAAAAAGAGATCGGAGTAAGCTTTTCGATACTGTCTGAAAAAACAAAGGCATAAAACAGTACAGGCAAAGCTTTCAATATTTCCTCTGTAACAGGTGTTATCGTTGTTGAAACATAGACCATATCCTTGTCAACACTATTCAGGATCAATGTATTCAGCTCTGAAACAAACAGTGAAACAAACATACCGATTATCAGATAGCCCGATATCAGTCTTGATTTACCGTCCAGCAGCAGCAATGACAGCAGAAGGGGAGTTACAACACTGATAAAAAGTATGTAAGCTAAGATGTCCATTTATCCATCCCCTTCTTGACACTGGGTACAATTCCAAGTATAACTATACCCATTGCAGCAGCTATCAGCCACTCAAGATCCCAAATCTTATATATCAGCGCTATCATTTCAGCTTCACTGAGAAAACAAAAGATAAGCACGAGCAAATTATAGCTTTTAAGACATTTTATTATGCCGAGATCCACATCCGGCAAAAGAAAATGCTTCAGATTGAAGTAGCTTGCAGGCATAATAAATACAGTTGCTGCACCTGCCAGAATTTTTATAGGAAGTATTATATCCGAAAAGCAGATCGACGTGAGAAATATTGTAAGCGAAAGAGCAGGAGCGGCAAAGGCGGCGATACGATATTTTCTTAGTTCCTTTGAGCCGTCATCGGCAATTTTGTCCATCAGTCCGAAATTTGCAGAGAAGAAAAACATCATGCATCCTAAAACTCCTAAAATTCCCAACTGGAATTCCCCCTCGATCCTTCCGCCGGTTGCCATTTTAACAAGCTGATACATCCGTCCGAGTGCGATACAGCCGACAGCTCCCGTGACCATCTTGGGAAATACTGCTTTTTTTCCTCTGACCAATTTCCTTATTCCGTAGCCGAAGCCAATAAGTGCACAGACAAAAACTACTGTATTCGGAAATATATATAAATTCAAGTAATCACCCACTTCTTTCCGACAGTAATGTGCTTTCGGATAATACATTACTTAGTCAATTTTATCACAGAAATACATAATATACAACATCTGCAGATAAGTATTATTTGCGCAGTGCCTGCGCTCTCAATTCGCGTTATCGCTTGTTACACTCGCTCTGATGGTAAGCTATAATTGGCTCCCGTGCCACAGGCTTTTGCCAATTTTACACTAAAATTATTTGTTTTCGGAATCTTCCTTATTGCTGCTATCCTGTTTTGATTTTCTCTTTTTCATAACAATAACAACAGCAGCTGCAATAACAGCCAATACCGAAATAGATATAATTACAACTACCGAGCCGTTTCCGAATACAGATCCGATCACCGAAGCGTTATCTTCTGCATTTGCGTTATCGTGACTGTATCTTCCTGTGAATTCCTGACCGTTAAAGGATACTGTCGCAATATAGTCAGTATCGTCTCCGTCCTCGGTCTTTGTTATCCGGTCGCTGTTTTCAGTCTTTACGGTACTGATCTCTCCGCAGTTTTTGCAGGCAAAGGTCGCTTCTGCGGCTGTGCAGTCATCGTTCCATTTCCACTGAGGCTCATCATAGCTGTGTCCTGATGCAGGTATCTCTTCACCCTTGTCGATCCATTTTTTGCAGGTCTCACAGTATTTGGTCTCGGTATGTCCGGCTTCTGTGCAGGTCGGGAGCTTTTCGGGAGTAACTACAAGTCCCTGATGAACTTCCTCAAGCTCTGTTATTTCCTCATATCCGCAGTCCTCACATATTCTTATCTGCTCTCCCTTATGAGTGCAGTCGGGTGCTTTTGTTACAACAGGAGCACCGAAGCTGTGAGATCCCTTTTCGTAGGTCAGCTCTATCTCCGCATCCGATGTAATGTTTTTGAGTGAGCTGTCGGAAGAAACAAATTTATAGTGTCCGTCATCAGAATTCGTCTTGATTATCTCAGGGACGGAAATATCACCGCCATGTTTTACCGATTGTGAAGTATAAGGCTTCAGTCCCTCCGGGAGTGACATTATCTCGTCAGGATAATTCAGCGTCACATCATAAACATTATCTTCCCACTGTGCATAAAGAGTGACTGAACCGCCATCGGACTCGGTAAGGTTCTTTACAAATACCCTGTTTTCAAATGCTGTACCTTTGCCGTTTGCCTTTGTATTCCATCCGACGAAATGCTTTCCTTTGTATATGAAAGAGTTGGAGGGCAGCCTTGTTGTTTTGTCGTATGTCATATTCATGAAATTGATATTGCCTGTGCCGCCGTTGCCGTTAAAATAGACAGTATATTTTATTGGTTCCGTTTCAGCAGAAAGAACTGCATCGCTTATGCTGAAGGTGAACTGATACTTTCCGTTATCATTTTTTTCGAGCTTTCCTGCGCCGGAGGTTTTTGTAAGTTCCTTGACCTTATAGCCCTTCGGGACGGATGTGAATTTTACGGGATCAATATTGACCCATTTGCCGGAAATATCATCAGCAGTAAGAAGCTCACTGTCTCCCATCATTACCTTTACCTTATGACGGAAAACAAAATATACGTCAAATGTTCTGGTAACAGTCGGTATAAGAAAATTGGCTGTTTTGAACGTAAGCTTATACTGACTCTGATGATCGACTCCCGAGGTACTTGTAAGTGTTATCATCTGACCGATGCCTGTGTCTCCTGTTTCATATCCGCCTTTTTCCCATTTATCCGTAGACGGGGAGGTGATGTTTTCCGCACTGTCGTATGTATATACCTTGCTGTAATCAAGGGATCTTACACTTCCGAAATTCCTGTGCCATACTACGTTATACTGATCTACAGCCGTAACAAATGCCTGACCCTGACATTTATCCGTTCCTGCCTGCTGATACAGCTTACCGAAGGGGTCGCCGTCCGGCAATACCTGCTTATCGTATGTCGAAATATTGATCTTCTGCGGGATAGGATAGTATATTCTGTCGATGGTAACTGTGTTGGTATCATTTGATGATGTGAAAACACCTGAATTGGAACTGATATTTTCCTTTTTTACATTGACACCGTTGACATATATCGTAACCTCACCTTCCCATTTACGAAGTGTGATACCGCCGCCGAAATCTGTGTAGACTTCAATTTTTGAAGGGAAATCACCATCAGAGCAGAACATTTCGCTCTCAAATACATCCCCCGAATCATCCACTGACGACCTTATGTCCTGCCAGTGCCAAACCTCATACTCGCTGCCGGTACCGTAGTCCTTTTTTGCATAGAGCTTCAGCCACGCACTGTTCCAACCGTCAGCATCATTTATGGTCTTTATCTTTATTTTTGCCGTGTAGCCATATTTTGCTCCGGCTGCATTCACCTTGATAGCAGGTGCTAAAGAAACAGCACAAAGCAGCACCGAAATTATTATCAGAAAGCATATCCCTATCCGAAATACAGACTTCCCGGGGATTGACCGTAAAGCACTTTGCATATTACCACTCCGTTCTTTATACTAATATTCGACTCTGATTATATGTTAACATAACAGGTGCGACAAATGTGTGACAAAAAAGAGAAGCTGTGCTAAGGCTGATACTGATCGTATCGTTTTTGGTTGTTTTGTTCACGAATCAAAAGAGGGAATAATAATATTGATAATTTCATGAGGCTGTCGCACATAGAATGGTTGTGAGACAGCCTCAAAATTTTTCTCTTACGTTAATAAATCAATTATAATGTGTAAATAATTTTTTTTAGGTCGATTTTAACCGAAATAGAGATTGATTTTTTATATGAGATAATATATAATCAGTCTGAATAAAAACTTTTCAATGGAGGAAACCAACATGAAACAAACCTATAGAAAGATATTGGCAGTCATCCTTGCGGCATCGGTTGTAACAGTGACCGGTCTTTTGCTTACCGGCTGCAGTGAGCAAAAGAAGGACGCAGAGCCAACCTCGGCAACTGCCTCAGAGACAACAGCCGCAACTGAACAGCAGAACAATGACGCATCGCAGGTAAGTACCGACGGCAGTGCGGAGCAGTCAGACAGCGACAGTGAATCAGACTCCGACGGAGATACTAACGAGTCAACTGCCTCAGAAGCAACAGCCTCAACCACCTCAGAAGCAACAGCCTCAACCACCTCAGAAACAACAGCCTCAACCACCTCAGAAACAACAGTCTCAACTGAACAGCAGAACAGTGCCGAATCGCAGGAAAATAACGACAGCAGTTTAGAACAGTCAGACAGCGACAGTGAATCAGACTCCGACGGATATATCGACGAAGCAACCGCTATCGCAAATGTCAGGTCGCTGGTCGGCTCCGGCGCGGAGATCATCAGCTCAGAAAAAGGTTACACTCCCGAAGGCTGGGCAGCATGGGTGATCGTGGTTGCTCCGGTAACGACATCCGACGGTCCCGAAACCGTGACCTATTATTCGGGCTATCAGTTCTGTTATCCCGAAACAAGTTACATAGATAATGACACGGATACAAATACCGATATCGACTCCGACGGTTATATTGATCAGGCTACAGCAATCGCAAATGTTAAACAGCAGGTTGGCTCCGGTGCGGAGATCATCAGCTCAGAAAAAGGCTACACTCCCGAAGGTTGGGCAGCGTGGGTTATCGTGGTTGCTCCGGTAACAGCATCTGACAATCCCGAAACCGTGACCTTTTATTCGGGCTATCAGTTCTGTTATCGCACAGACAGCGCAGAATAATAACTCTACAGCACGGAAATGTAACATAATACCGAATTAAGGCAATACCGCACAAAGATAGTGCCGCAGATGCGCCGCCAATTTTTTCGTCAGATTGTGCAAAACGAGCGTAGTTAACCTGACGGTTATCAAAAAGAGCAAGCATATGCGATGCTAAGCCGTAAGGCGTTCTTTGTGCGGTGTTGCCTTAATATAACTTTGATGGATAACGAGAGTAACACCACGACTAAAAACAAAATATCTGCTTTCGTTACATTGGGATATTCGCTCTACCGAGCGAAATAGTTCAAGCAGAAGAAACAATCGAGACAAAAGGCGGACAGTTTGAACTGTCCGCCTTTAAGAATGGCATCACCTTAAACTAAAAACATCCTTTTCGGTATCAGCTTTATTCACAGCCTCGTCTGTTTTCCGGCTATTTGTCTATGGAAAGATTGCCTACCTTCTGTGTTGCGTCAATAAAGCCGCCTGTTATCTCGGCTGACGGTTTCACGCTGCCGTCCCTCCGCTGAACGAACATACTGATACGGTTATCTGTAATATATTCTCTTATCACCGGATTTTCGGCATTATCTCCCTCAGACCCGGTTTTTTTGCTGTCCGTAAAAAATCCCTTGCCGAAGGGAATGGTGCCTGCATTCAGATCAACCGGACTGGTATAATCGCTGTACATAACATATTCCCATTTAAGCTCCGTCTGACCTGCATCATTCTTGTCTCCGACAGTCGTATTATACGGTACTCTGTCCGAGCGTGTAAATGCAAGATGAGTGATATAATCGGAGAAAACATCCTGTACCGGCAATGTTTCCGGATGGGTCTTTGAGTAGTAGGGGCAGGATGTGTACAAATACAGCTTATAGCCCTGTCCTCCGGTCAGGTCACGGTCGCCGCATGGCATATAATATGCACCCTTGCTTACAAACCCTTCGGGATGCAGAGGCTCATTCTTTGTTATCAGAATGTCATATATTGCCTCCTGCTGCTGGCTTGTTATCTCAGTCTGTTTTGCGGTATCGGTTTTCTTTTTGTTTATGGTGTCCCAATCATACCGTGCGCTGCGGTAGCCTATATATACGCTCTGTCCCACAACATCCACATTCATATCCATATCAATGAATTCCACACAGTTCTGGGAAAGAAGATCGCACAGCGCAGCCCGTTTATTTGAACCAACGCCCACATATATCCTGTCAAAGAAATCCCGTTCCGTCTGCTCATAGGTCAGATGGATAAATGAGGTCTGCTCAGGCTCACCGTAAAGCACCCCTTTGTCATCGTCATACATCAGATTGGTAGATGCCTTTTCGATAAGCGGTATATCGTCCACGGTTACCTCCGTAATGGGAAGTCCGGGCTTTACGCCCTTGTTAGTAGTGTAGTAAAGATAGTGCTTTGCTCCGTTCATGATTATCGGGCTTCCCGTTCCTGCACAGATATACTTCACGCTGTCAACTGTGATTTCATTCGGAGCGGTATTATCATCCAGCTTGTAAAGTATTACTCCTCTTATCGCATTGGCAGCCTTATCCGTCCTTGTTACTCCTATATATGCGGCAGCAACATTTTCGGGAGGCTCCTGAGAAGCACAGCCCTTCAGCTGCTCATGTACCAGCTGTTTATTATACCAGGCTTCGCTGTATCTTGCACAGAGATTCTTGACAACCACCTCATTCACACAGCCGCTCGCTGCCGCAAGCATAGCCTGATTATCTACGATATAATCGACAGTCTTTGCCTGATCTCCAGTAAGCTTTGAAAGCTCTCTTGTAAAGCTGCCGACCGTCAGAGCTGAGATATACGGCAGCTTTGATGCTTTTGCACCTCGGATATACATATATACAGGTTGTCCCGCAGGCAGCTTTGCGACCTCTTTGGTCGTCCAGAATATCGTATAATCGCCATAAGCGAGGTTATATGGCTTTTTCGTATCCGGATCCTTTATCTCATATACCGAATGGAAGGTGCCTGTTGCTGCGCTGCCATCCACTGCCTTTTCTCCCGACAGGTTGCAGTCCTGCTGTCCGTTGTTTTCCACAGCCGTTACTGCCTTTCTCGTCAGAACGATGTCGGATATTTTCAGCGGAGTTTTTCCGCTTACATATCCGCTGACATACATTCCTATGGGAAGTGGTGAGGTTTTCTGATAGCCGAAGCTGATATTCTCCGGCAGCGTCGTGGTATAGTTGTTTTCCATAAGCCACCACGGATGGTCAAGGGATGTTGGATAAAGCAGCTTTCTGTCATAGAAGGTGTTGCCGGTTGAAATAACACGGGAGGGTCCGCAATGGAACATATACTGTCCTATCTCATTGCAGGCAACATAACTGACAGATCCGTCGGCAGCTGTCGGCTTTTGCAGGGTGTAGGACAGATCCTCAGAATATGTATTCCCCTGAAACAGAACAATATCCGTAAGTGCCCGTTTGGGATTGTATGTATAGGTAAAGCAAAGGTAAAGCTCGAAATTATAGTTTATTCCTTCCGAGGTGTCATTGTAGCTTATTGTCTGTGCCAGATTAAGATCGCTGACTATGGTATTCGGGATAGACTTTATCTTATTTTTAAGATCGGAAATATGGGACGCCCAGTAATCGTGACCACCTATGAAGAAAACTACCGAAAGATATTTTTCTCCGCTTGTATATTGTGTTTCAGGCTCAAAGTACAGATAAAGGCATCTGCAGTTGTCCCAGTAGACAGGATCATTAGTCTGTTTCAGACCGCTGTAATGATACATGGATATTTCCCTTGAAAAATCAAAGGGATCTGTCGGAGAACGTCTGTCGTCCTCACCTACATAGAAATAGGTATCTGCCTTAATATTGAACGGATCCTGCAACGAGGTATTGAAATTATACGGAAGTCCGCCGCAGAACAGGGTGACAGGCTCCCAGCCTGCCTTTGCATCCGAATATTTCGATACGAAATGCAGACCGTCTGAAAGTATAGGCTCGCCTGCATCCTTGTCCGTTGTGTAAAACAGAGCATCAGCACGGGGCTTTGTCTTTTCTTCACCGACAGCGACATAGGCACCGACTATATCCACAAATGTATAGGTGATAGTTCCGAAAACAATGTTCGGCGTATCACCGCCTGTATAGGGCGCAATACGAATGTCTCTGATCGCATTATCCGGGTTGGATGTTATGGAATAGCCGATATAGGTAGCAAAGCTCTGGTCGGGAGTAAGGTTCTGATCTATGGTATAGAATTTTCCGCTGTGGTTGGTAATTCTCGATTTTGCCTCAGATGCATCCTTTCCCGTGCAGACAATCAGGTCGCCGATATAGCTTTTTTCATCGGATTCCGTTTTCTTGCCTTCATTTTCCTTTGATTTATCTGCTTCGTTAAAGTAATCCTCCGTGCGGTAATGTAGATAAATACCGCTGACATCATTATCCTCACAGTAAGCGTTGGCATCGGCAGGGGTTATCTCACCGAAGAATTTTACGCTGTCATATCCGCTTTTTGGATGACTGTCGCCTGTCACACACAGGAAGGGAGAAGTTGAACCCTCGGTGGCTATGGGACTGCCGATACGGGTGTCCTTGGTGTATGCAAGCAGGCACCATTTATACTGCTTGCTGACATTTATATCAGCTACCTTGCCATCGCTGCTTTGCACACTTTTGTATCGGATGGTCATAACGCCCTTGGCGTTTTCGGGAGCGTCGAAAATATAATCAGGCTTTAGGGTATGATTCAGATCCTTGACCTTGCCCTTTATCTGATCGGAGATCCAACAGCCTATCATCCAGCCTATTGAGAATGCTATAAAAACGACAGTGCCCCAGAGAAGGCAGGTATTGAGTATTACAGCCGCCTGTAGGAGAATTCCGCCGACTGTATTAAGTATTGCCGCACCTATGGATGTCATAACATAAGTAGCAGTATATTTGACAACGATAGAACCTACTATCTTCATTACGCCTGCAATGACTGTTATCGCACCCATTGCAATGCCTATGCGTTTCTGTATTTCATCGTATTTTTCCTGTATGATCTCCCAGCTATCCTTTTTGCCGAGTATGTTTTTTGCACTTTGCTTTCTGATAGCGTCGGAGGTCAGGGCAATATTTTTGCCCGTAATATCATCGTCGTCATTATTATCCCATATTGAAATGCTGTCCTTGCCATTATAATCCTTGATAGCTTCTTTTATCTCAGGGATCATTGTTTCAAACTCGGCAGCGTTTTCATTATCGCCGAGATTGCCGACAGCAGAAAGAATACCGCCGGAAAGAGACAGCTCTGCCTGATTCTGACCCATTGCTTCGATAACAGGGTAGAGCAGCTTTATATCCACCTCATCCGAGGTCTGTCTACCGAGATCTATAAGCCAGTCACCGAGCTTAGTATCATCATCGAAATCGTACTGATTCAGTGTTTCAAAGGCTGCGATATAAGCCGCATCGGTATCCTCAAGCTTCAGCTCGTCCATTTTTTCGACTGCTTCATCTGTGTTGTCGATACTGTGCTTATCCTCAAGAACATTATTGTTCTTTATAAGTCTGGCGTTTGCATTTTCGTACATTGTGGTGAAATCCTGCAAACGGGAGAAAAGCTGTCTCGCAGTATCATTATACTGCTTATGCAGGGCTTCCTCCTCATCTGTTGTCAGACCGCTTTCAAGGTCGTTCCACAGGGAGCTTTTCGGCAGCATCTGTGCCCAGTTGGAGGTTATTGCTGTTTCTGTTTCATCGTCGAAATCATTTTCAAACGGTGTAAGTCCTACATTGATAAATCCGATAATGGCATTTATAGTGCCTACGCTTGCCTTCATCATTATGTTGACAAAAAACTCAGTATCAGCCTTTCCCGAAATAATGTAGTCTCCCAATTTTACATTGCGGACCGAAAACAGGTTAAGTCCGTGATACGCATTTTTCGCCTTCGGGCTGCCTGCCTTATAATTATCCACAAACTCGATCGAGGATTTGTAAAGTGTCTGAGCCGTGCCGTATTTCTGAGCTTTCATGTAATTAACGGCGCTGTCGTAATCATAAAGCTGATATCCCGTATCCATAGCCATCATACGAATATCGGTTATTGCCTTGCTCTTGTCCTTTGTCAGCTTGTAGCCGAGGAATGCCGATTTATCGGTATCCGTACCCTGATTGAGATCAATTTCCGAAAAAACATATCCGTTTGTCTCGAAATACGACTTTGCCTTGTCCTTGTCATCATCGTCACACTGATATATCTTTATATCCTCAACATAATAGATATCCTTTCCCTCCGGCACAGCCATTACCTGCAAAGAGGCGGAAAAACCAATGGATAATATCAGCAGCATACTGATAATTGAAAAAATACTCCGTCTGATATTATTCCTCGTTCGTACTCTCATCTTCCTGACCTCCTTTTTTCTTTTTTACTGTAATAACAACTACTGCCGAAATGACCGCAAGGATCAATATTGCTATAATAGCCCCGACCGATCCGTTTCCGAACAGGGTAGCTATTACCATAGGTACAGCTTCGTCCCTCTCCTTGTTGAATTGCACGGTGCCGCCTGTGGAGTGGAAATACCGCTTCTGATATTCGCTGATATTCTTTACAACCGTCATATTGCCCTTGCTGTCGGAATTTACGGATATATAAGAGCCCTTATAAAGTCCTCCGTTATATACGCTGGAGTCATTCCTGACCCCGTCCTCAAGAACAAGGTCGGCGCATTTGCTGTCCTCGTCGGAGGTGTTGTCCTTTATTACCATCAGACCCTTGATGCCTATGCTTTCATTTGCTTCTACAAAAAGTGCGCCCTTCTTTTTTGTCTTATTTTCCGTTAATGTGCAGTCAGCCAATACTACATTTTTCTGATTCACATACATAGCTGACCCGTTTTTTCCCGATTCATTGCATCTGAATGTACAGTTTCTGAAGGATGTCGGTCTTTGCTCGACAGAGCCGTCCACATAAACTGCTCCGCCGTAGTCGTTGGCTTTGTTTCCTGAGAAAAGACAGTTTTCTGCATCAAAGAATGTATAATAATGCATATAGCTGTTTTCCTTGATCGTGATCGCTCCGCCGTTGTCATAGGCTTTATTTCCTATGAACATTACGTTTTTGACCCTGAATAACGTGGATTCATTCCTCATATAAACTGCGCCGCCGCTGTCCTCGCTGTAGCAGTCCTGTATCGTCATGTTTTCCAAAAGAACTCCGCAGTGATCGTGCATATAGATTGCGCCGCCGTAGCTTGCGTCTGCACTGTCAAAGGTTGTGCAATGATAGATGCGGCAATTGCGCATTATGAGAAGGCTGTGCCAGCTAAGACTTTCTCTCATACATACAGCACCGCCGTGATACTGAGAGGAACAGTCATAAAGCGTTCCTCCTTCGATATCGACGAAAGAGCCTGAGAGCATATCTATACAGCCTGCGCAGTCGCCGCCTGCACCTCCTGTGATAACACCGCCGCGTATGCCGTCATATCCCTTGGAATCCGGATTGCTGTCCCTTATATCGAGCCTTGCATATCGTTCTGTCTTGAAAACGCTGCCGTCGTCTGTTGCCTTTCCGTTTCTTGTGCGGATTATTGCGTGACCGTTAAGATCAATGAGTATATGGCAGTCGGTCTTTACGACAAGCTGCTTGTCGTGGCTCCAGTCTGAGCCGAGGGTGATCTCTACCCTGCATTTATCTCTGTAATCCCAGTTGCCTCCGAAGGTGCTGAGACAGGTGGGGTAATACCTTTCCCTGTCGGTAGGATCGTTCAGATCGGAACCGATAACATCATTGGGATCGGCTTCAGTAGGGTTGGTGATATTATAATATGTATTTACTGCCTTAGCGTAGGAGGATGCTTTGTCCCATGCCGTCTGAGGAGAATCATATTCCTCTGTGCGTACAAGCTTATCATCCTCATAAACCTCGACTGTAGTTTTGCCGCTGTTTTTAAGCTTTATTTCGCTGTTATTAACGGCTGTGAGCTTCAGCACATAATCATTTGATGATGACATAAAAAGCTTCTCCGGGGAAACGCTGTTGTATTTGCCGTAATCCTCTGTAATGACAGGATCGCTGCCTTCTGACAGAACACCGATCAGTCCCTCGGAATTGAGTGCTCCGGTAAATGTTATCTTCCTGCCCTTTGCAAGGAAGATATCTTCATTGTTCTTATTGCCGTAAATAACGGGAGAATCCTGTATTTTAAGAGTACCGTCATTATAAATGCCGCTGCCCTTCTGCAGAGCAGCATTACTCTTAAGGGTAAGGTTGGTATAAAACTTTTTCTGCTTTCCGAGAACCTTTTTTTCATAATAGCCCTGTTTTATTATGACTGTGCCGCCCTGACCGTTATAGATGCCTGCACCGGTGCGTGCCTGATTGTTTTCTATCACGCCGCCTTCAATAGTCAGTATAGCGGTCGAACCCATATAGGAGCCGTTATATATGCCTCCGCCTCCGCCGTGGGTATCATTGACAGCAAGGTTTCCGCTGATAGTGCCTCCCTTGATAGTGAGTGTTCCGTGGTTGCAGATACCGCCGCCGTTCCATGATGCACCGCCGGTAATAATACCTGCGTCAGTATTGGTGCTGTCGGTTATAGTCAGCTCGGCACCCGGTTCAACACGGATAACGCTTCCGATATCCTGAGAGACTCGCAAGCCCCTGTCAATGGTTTTACCGTTGAGATCGAGAGTCAGTTTTTTGCCCTGGGGGATCCTCAGGCAGCTTGTGATCACTATGCTTTGAGAAAGCTTTACATCCTTTCCGCTTTCTATGGCTGCAAAAAGCTTTTCTTCATCTCCCACGGAGGTCGCCGCAGCAGATACACGGACAGATGATATGGCAGGTATCCCTATGGCAACTATCATTATTGTAAGCAACAAAAATCCGATTTTTGCAAAATGCTTCATATAACTGCTCCTTTCGGTTCATTATAGATATGTCTTACCATTTGTTATCTTATTCTATCATAGCCGGTGCGACAAATGTGTGACAAATGATTCTTTAATATACATTTGTAAAAGAAAAAAGCGTGTCACACATTTGTCGCACTATGTATGTTATACTGAGACCACAGCAAAACCAAGGAGGTAAAACGCTATGAAAAAGAGGTCAATATGTGCTTTTGTTGCGGCGGCGTTGTCAGCAGTAATGATAATGCTTCCACCTATGCAGGTAATGGCGGCTGAGACAGAACCTGTGACAGCGACCGAGTATATAAGTGAGGTTCGCATCGGTGTCGGCAAAACGATGGAAGAAGCGGAAAAGTCTCTCGAGGGTTATACTATCCTCAAAAACGGCGACAACAATGCAGACCTGAACGAAAAAGCCGGCGGCGGCATGGGTTCTCAGGGCGAAAGAGTCGTTCTGCTGGGCTATAAGACAACTACCGACAAAAGCGAGGCTGTTACTGATCTTGCATTAATGAATATGAAGGGCGGATACAGCGTTTCGGATTATGAGGCTCTTATGGAAAAGCAGATGAAGGAGCAGATAATCCCATTTGTCAAAAATTTCCAGGCTGCTATCGACGAATACAGGGAAAACTATAATTCCGACATCGAAGCCAACAAGCAGAGAGCAAAATATATCCACGATATTCTTGATAAGTTTATCGACGACGATACAGGAAAGGGTCTCGGAGAGCTTCTTCTGAATGAAACAAAGTTTGAAATGGGCGATGCTGCTTATAACAAGCTTTCAGATGCAGAGAAAAAGAACCATGCAGATATCCTTACTATCCTTGCACAGTCCAACGGAAAGGCTACCCTTATGATGGAAAACCTCCTCACCAGAGCAGCCGACACGGAGGAGGATACATGGCTCGACCGCTTTGCAGGGACTACATATCAGGATATTATAGACTCTTCGGATATGCTGCCAACCGAAGCGAAGGACGAGATCGCAAAGCTGTATGATGATGATACGAAAAAGATCATCGGCTTGTGGGATGAATTCAGCGAGGATCTGAACGGCTATGACGAGGCAGTAAAGATCGTCGAAGCCTTTGACGAAAGCAAATACAAGGCAGCTTTCGATGAAATGGCAAAAATGGACGAAAACACAAGCGCCGAGGATGCCGAAAGAATAATGAACGAATACGCCGAGCAGCAGGTCAAGATGAATGACGCAATGTATAAATCCCGTCTCATTGCCGTTCATGACAAGCTCGAAGAGACAGAATACGGTGACGGCACAATGCTCGATTTCTTCTCCCGTGATGCGGATGAGGTCGAGGACACGGAAATATATCCGCTTGTTGCTTCACTTTCTGACGGTCAGAGATCGGGACTTGATTTCGTATCACTACAGGAGCTTATTGTCATCGCTCTTACGACTGACGAGGGATATGCGGATGCAAGTCTCGATAATCTGGAAAAAACCTCTATATATGCCGGCGTAGATCGTGGCATCTACGAAAAGGGCGGTGTTGCTCTGACAAGTGAGGCTGAACGCAAGAAGAAGGCTGCTATGCAGGTTGAAGATGACAATACCTTCTTCAGCCCGTGGACGATCGCAGGTATGGCTGTTACTGCGGTTTCATTTGCAGCCTTTACCGGCTCTGCTGTTTCGTGGGCAAGAAATGCAAGCAAGCTTAAAGCCGTAAATGCCGAGATAAACCTCGATCTTATTGAGCTTGAAATGGCTTACAGAAGTAACATGAGAAGCAGGAAAATAGCATGGGGAGTAAATGATGTCTATGCTAACAATCCCGAGCTGAAGACCCAGTTTGAGCTTTATTCTTCAAAGACATCTCTTGCGAAGAGTCTTTCTATCGGCTTTGGTGTTGCAATGATCGTTTTAGCCGGTGTAACAACATATCTTACCTACCGTGATATGCAGGCTTACTATAAGGTCGATTTCACACCTATACCAAAATATATGGTCGATGCAAAGGACATCACCGCCTACAATGCAAAGGGAGAAATGGAAGTAATTAAAAACCAGTCGGCATATTACAAGGCTGTTGAATGCAACAGAACAAGTGGGGACGAAAAGTATAAGAATATCGGCACATTTGCGGATATGAACGGCGATGTTGGTAAACAGTGGCTGGCACTCTATGCTGTAAAGAATGAGGCAATGGCTCCGATCCTTGCGGATTCACTGCTTGTAAAGGTCAATGAGACCGATCTCCCGGCAGGCTATACAACAGGCATTCATATGTTCGGCTCTGATTCCGCTTTTAATCTCAACGACAGCAAATATGTATGGAATGCTAATGCCTCAAAGGTATTCGTTTACTTCAATGTTGACGACAAGCCTGTTTCTACCTCTACTGGTGCAAGTGTAGGAACAAACATAGATAGTGCTTCTGTGACAGGTTCGGTATTCACTATGGGTAATCTTGTTCTTTCGGCAGGTATCGGTCTTGTGCTGGGTGCCGGTATCGCTATGCTGATATTCATTGCGATGAAGCCGAAAAAGAAGGAAGAAAAAGCTGAATAACAAATACAGATACACCACTCGAAGGACCTCGCAAAAAAATGCGGGGTCTTTTGATTTTACTCCGGTTTGTCACACATTTGTCGCACATGGTATGTTATCATACGCTTGTAATGAATCCGAGGGGGAAAATATATGAAAAAGAAAACGATCTTTGCATTTATTGCATCAGTTATGTCTGCTGTAACGATCATGCTGCCGCCGATGCAGGTAATGGCTGCTGCACAGGACGCTGCGCCCACGGAATATATCAGCGAAGTCAGAATAGGTGTCGGGAAGAATATGTTTGATGCCTCCAATAGCCTTGAGGGATATACCATTCTGAGAAACGGAGAAAAAGCCGTTGACCTCAATGAAAATGCCGGCGGCGGGTTCGGCTCAAAGGGTGACAGAGTTGTTCTTATCGGATACAAGACCACTACTGACAGAAAAGAAGCAATAACCGATCTTGCATTAATGAATATGAAAGGCGGCTACAGCGTTTCGGATTATGAGGCTCTTATGGAAAAGCAGATGAAGGAGCAGATAATCCCCTTCGTCCAGAATTTTCAGGCAGCTATCAACGAATACAGAGAAAACTACAATTCCGACATCGAAGCAAATAAGCAGAGAGCAAAGTATATCCACGATATCCTCGATAAGTTTATCGACGACGATACAGGCAAGGGTCTCGGAGAGCTTCTTCTGAACGAAACAAAGTTTGAAATGGGCGACGCTGCTTATAACAAGCTTTCAGACAAAGCAAAGAAGAACCATGCAGATATCCTCACTATCCTCGCACAGTCCAACGGTCAGGCTACTCTGCTGATGGAAAACCTCCTCACCAGAGCAGCCGATACAGAGGAGGATACATGGCTCGACCGCTTTGCCGCAACAACATATCAGGATATCATAGACTCTGCGGATATGCCTCCAACCGAAGCAAAGGACGAGATCGCAAAACTGTATGATGATGATGCGCAGAAGATACTCGATATGTGGGATCCGCTTTATGAGCATCTGGAAAATTATGATAATGCTCTGAAGATCATTGAAGAAAAGGATAAAGAAGAATATAAGAAGTATGAGGAGATCGTAAAGAACTTCGATATAAAAAACGCAACCGAGGAGCAGATAAAGGAATATACCGAAGCCAATGCGAAGATCCTTGTACATACAGAGCTGGTCGCAGATGCGTATAATGATATTGCCATAAAGGAATATCTGGAAAGTATAGAATATAATGACGGCACGCTCCTTGATTTCTTCAGCCGTCCTTATGAAGATGTTTATGAGGACATCACGGAGATATATCCCCTTGTTGCTTCTCTTTCGGACGGTCAGAGAGCAGGTCTTGATTTTATCACTCTTGCAGACCTTATAATGATAGGTGCAACAACTGCCGAAGGCTACAAGGATGCCGCACTTGATGAACTTAAAGAAATGTCGATCTATGACGGCGTTGATCGCGGCATATACGAAAAAGGCGGCGTTGCCCTTACAAGTGATGCAGAGCGCATTAAAAAAGGTAATATTCAGGATCCCGAAAAAGAAAAGGGACTGAGCGTATGGACCTATGCTATGATAGGTCTTACGGGTGCTTCTGCTGTCGCATTTACAGGATCGGTGATCGGAAAGATAGTAAATGTTTCAAGAATATCCTCCCTGAATAAAAGCATTGAAAATGCAAGAAACGCATATAATTTTGCTGCAGCAAAAAAATTTTTGTATCAGGATAATTCAATCCCCCCGGCACAGGATTATTTATATAACGATTGCGAGGCTATAGACTGGACGATCGAAAAAAACAAAGCACTGGATGATCTCAAGTATTACAATGCAGAGGGCAAAATGGAAATACTTCAGGCACGATCATCACTCTGCAACAAGCTGATGGCAGGCTTCGGTATCGCTATGATCATATTAGCAGGCATAACCACTTATCTTGCATACAGAGATCTGGCAGAATACTATAAGACAGATTTTACACCGATACCGAAATATATGGTCGATGTAGAAGACATCACCGCCTATAATGCAAAGGGAGAAATGGAAGTAATTAAAAACCAGTCAGCTTATTACAAGGCTGTGGAATGCAACAGAACAAGTGGGGACGAAAAGTATAAGAATATCGGCACATTTGCGGATATGAACGGCGATGTCGGTAAACAGTGGCTGGCACTCTATGCCGTAAAGAATGAGGCAATGGCTCCGATCCTTGCGGATTCACTGCTTGCAGTTGTAGGTAATACCGATCTCCCGGCAGGCTATACAACAGGCATACATATGTTCGGCTCTGATTCCGCTTTCAACCTTAATGACAGCAAATTTGTATGGAACGGTAGCGCACCGAAGGTATTCGTTTACTTCAATGTTGACGACAAGCCTGCATCTACCTCAACAGGGACAAGCGCAGGCACAGGCACAAATAATGCTTCCGTAACAGGCTCGGTATTCACAACAGGCTCTCTGTTCCTGTCGGGCGGCATCGGTCTTCTGCTCGGAGCAGGTATAGTTGCACTGGTATTCATTGCGATGAAACCGAAAAAGAAGGAAGAAAAAGCTGAATAACAAATACAGATACACCACTCGAAGGATCTCGCAAAAAATGCGGGGTCTTTCGAGTGTAAAATAATAATGGGAGTTTTTTAGAATTATTGTTTTTCAGAATCTTACAGTCGTAAAATAATGGAATAGCACTGCCCGTGATTAAAGAAAGTCGGCGTATGAAGAAAGTATTGTAAGACTGAATTGGGACCGGCGGCTCGCCGGTTTGTCACACATTTGTCGCACTGTGTATGTTATACTAAGACCATGGTAAATCTAAGGAGGAAGGACGCTATGAAAAAGAGGTCAATATGTGCTTTTGTTGCGGCGGCAATATCAGCGGTAATGATAATGCTCCCACCTATGCAGGTAATGGCGGCAAAAACCGAGCCTGTGACACCGACTGAATACATAAGCGAGGTACGCATCGGAGTTGGCAAAACAATGGAGGAGGCGGAAAAGTCTCTTGAGGGTTATACTATCCTCAAAAACGGCGAAAGTAACGCCGATCTTAACCAAAAAGCCGGCGGCGGTATGGGTTCTCAGGGCGAAAGAGTCGTTCTGCTGGGATATAAAACTACTACCGACAAAAGCGACGCAATAACCGACCTTGCTGTAATGAATATGAAGGGCGGCTACGATGTCAAGGAATACGAGGCTCTGTTTGACACCTATATCAAATCTCAGGTAACTCCGCTTTCACAGAAGTATATCACTATGCTCAAGGAATACCGTGAAAACTATAACTCGGATAATGAGTATAACAAAGCGAAAGCAGTTTATGTACACGATATTCTGAACAAGTTTATTGACGATGATACCGGCAAGGGACTCGGCGACCTGTTCCTGAATGAGACTAAGGAAGAACTCGGGGATGCATACAATAAGCTCTCAGACAGTCAGAAAAAGGAACACGCAGACCTTATTACTATTATTTCGCAGTCAAACGGCAATGCGACCCTGCTTATGCAAAGCCTTCTCGCCCGTGCCTGCGATACAGATGAAGAACCGTTCACCGATCGTTTTGCTGCACTTACATATGATGAACTGGTCAAATCCTCGGGTCTTACTCCCACAGATGCGAAGGATGAGCTTGCAAAGCTTTATGACGACGGTGCGAATATGCTTCTTGAAACATGGGACAGCCTGAAGGATTCTCTTGACAGCTATGACGATGCAGTCGATACTGTTGAAAATTACGATGAAAAGGCTTGCACACAGGCTATCGAAGCTTTCGGCAAGCTGGATGATAATTCGAGTGAGGAAGAGATCGAAGAAGTAACGAAAGCATACAAAAAAGCACTTGATAATATTACCGCAGTTATTTCTGCCGGACAGGTGATCGCTATTCATGATAAGCTTGCAGATATTGAATATGAAGACGGCACCCTGCTTGACTTCTTTACTCAGGACTATGACGACATCAGCGACAACATTGAGGCACTTTATCCTTTAGTCGCTTCTCTCAGCGAAGGACAGAGTGTGGGGATCGAATTTGTTTCTCTCAGAGAATTGCTTCTTATGGCACTGACAGATGATGAGGGCTATAAAACCGTTGAGTTTGACAATCTTTCGGAGACGTCGATATATGAGGGAGTTGACCGTGCGATCTATCAGATGGGCGGCGTTGCGCTCACCACAGCCGCACGAAGAAACGGTGTGATGGAAGATGCAATAGGCGGCAGTAAATATGAATTCAGCACATGGTCGTATATCGGCGGAGTTGTAGCCGCAGTCTGTGCGGCAGGTGCGATAGGTTCGGGAATTCTTCTCGGTGCGGCTACAAATACGGTAAAAATTGCTAAGAACAATTATGAGGAAGCGCTTAATGTTTTGGGATATCAGTTTGCGGCCGAAGGGCGTGACGTAGACTTCAGTAACTATTCCGATGAAATAATTTCAAGCTATATAGGAACAGGCTATAAGGCTGACATTGTCGCCGCTCAGAGAACAGCGAATATCGTCAAGGGACTTACCATTGGCTTCAGCGTAGCATTCATTATTATTTCGGCAGTAACGATTTATTTCACCTACACAGATATGCAGGAATTTTATCATGTGGACTTCACCCCTATTCCCCACTATATGGTCGATGAAAAGGATATCATTGCCTACAATGCAAAGGGCGAAAAGGTAGTATTAAAAAACCAGTCGGCATATTATAAAGCTGTGGAATGCAACAGAACAAGCGGGGACGAAAAGTATAAGAATATCGGTACCTGTGCGGATATGAACGGTGATGTGGGCAAGCAATGGCTGGCACTCTATGCCGTAAAGAATGAGGCTATGGCTCCGATCATAGCGGATTCACTCCTTGTTAAGGTGAACAGTACCGATCTTCCGTCAGGCTATACAACGGGCATACATATGTTCGGATCTGATTCCGCTTTCAATCTCAATAACACCAAATATGTATGGAACGGAAGTGCGCCAAATGTATTCGTTTACTTCAATGTTGACGATCAGCCTTCTTCTACCTCTACAGGTGCAAGTGCAGGAACAAACACAGATAGTGCTTCTGTGACAGGCTCAGTATTCACAATGGGTAATCTTGTTCTATCGGGCGGCATTGGTCTTGTTCTCGGAGCAGGTATAGTTGCACTGATATTCATTGCGATGAAGCCGAAAAAGAAGAATGAAGAATGATAAATGAGAGAAAATAAATAAAAAGACGCAGAGTAATCCCGAAATAGGCGGGATTACTTTGCCGTATCTTGTAGTTGAGAGGTAATTATGACAGGCGTACAGTATTTTCACTTTTGTGCAGAGCTTTGGGGAGGAATTTTTTGCATTGTTGCGGCAGCGTGTGCTTTTATGATAAGATACTTTGATAAAAGCAGTACGGAAAAGCTTATCAATCTGATGATGTGTGCGTGTATGCTGATGCTCTGTGACGCTTTTGCCTGGTGGTATCGTGGAGATACTTCTCCTTTGGGGTATCAGGCGGTAAGAGCTGCAAATTTTTTTGCATTTGTATTCGGTTTCCTGGCTATGCCTCTTACGGCGGAATATGTTTCCGGCATTATTAAAAAACGTGCCGGAAATGTACAGCTCTACTGGAAGAATCTTGAATGGATCCTCTTTGTCGTGGGAGTCATTCTGCTGACGCTGAACACCTTCTATGATTATATGTATTCATTTGACGAAAACAACAGGTATTACCGACTCCCCTTTTCCTTCATACCGGGCTTCATTGCTTTTGTCGGAATAATAATCACATTCGGCGTAGCAGTCAAATATGTAGGAAAAATGAATCGTTTTGAGAGGGCAGCAGTAATACTGTTTCTGATACTTCCTGTTATCGGAGTGATCATTCAGACCTTTAACTACGGTATTTCCCTGACATATCTTATGCTTGTCCTTTCTTCTCTGATCCTGTTCTTTTCTCATATCTACAATTTTATGCAGTATAATATCGAAAAGGAAAAAGAGCTTGCAGAGGAAAGAATAAGAGTGTTCAATCAGCAGATACAGCCGCATTTTATTTTCAATAGTCTGTCTCTGATCCGCCACCTCTGCAAAAAATCTCCTGATGAGGCAGTTGAGGCTATCAATGAATTTTCGGGATATCTGAGAAACTGCACCGATTTCATAAATGAATCAGACTGTATCCCTGCATCAAGGGAATTCGATCTTGTAAAGCATTATATTTATATGGAGCAGAAACGCTTCGGAAAAAGTATTTCGGTAAAATATGATCTTGAGGATGCTGATTTTTCTCTTCCCCCATTCTCTGTACAGACCTCAGTCGAAAACGCCATAAAGCACGGACTGAGAGCGGTCAGCAAAAAAGACGGACAGCTGACGATCAGCTCCTGCCGCAAAGGAAAGGATCATATTGTAGTTGTTGAAGATAATGGAGCAGGATTCGATACAAGACGTATCAAAAGCGACTCATCATCTCATGTCGGAATAATCAATACCAAAAAAAGACTTGAACTGATGTGCGGCGGAGATATTTATATAGAAAGCTCACAGGGTAAGGGCACTAAGGTGATAATAACTATACCCGGAACGGATGTGGAAATATGAACATACTTATAGCAGATGATGAAGAGTACGCAAGAATAGAAATTGAAGAGGTTCTGGAGCGTATAATTCCGGATAAAAAAACAAAATTGTTTTTCGCAGAGGATTACGATTCGGCAATGAGTGTAATCGGAGATAACCGGATAGATATAGCCTTTTTAGATATTCAGATGCCCGGAAAAAACGGACTTGCCCTTGCGCAAAATATAAAAAGAGCTTCGCCCGAAACAAATATAATTATGGTTACTGCATATAGTCAGTATGCACTTGATGCCCTGAAGCTTTTCGTGAGCGGTTATCTTCTTAAACCTGTTATGGAAAACGAAATGCGTGAGGTGCTTCAGAATCTCAGAAATCCGATAAAGGATACAAAAAAGCGGCTGGATGTCAGATGCTTCGGTCATTTTGAGATATTTGTTGACGGAGAACCCATTGTACTGAAAAGGCAGAAGGAAAAGGAGCTTTTGGCATATCTTATCTGTCTCAAAGGGGCTTCTGCCACAAGAGGAGACATCTGTTCCTATGTTTTTGACGAATCAAATGATATAGATAAGAATTATTCCTATTTTCGCAAGATTGTTTCAGCACTGAAAAAAGACCTGAACAACTATGGTCTTGATGAACTTCTGATACAGAATGTCAATTCATATTCTGTCGATACTTCTCTGCTGAGGTGCGACTATTATGATTATCTTACAGGACAGGCCGAAGAAGAAAGAAGCTATAAGGGAGAATTTATGACCCAGTACGAATGGGCTGAGGAATACATCTATTCCCTTGAAAACTATTGATCGGGAGAGTGTCACGATGAAGAAAAAAATAATAGCTGTCGCCGGAATAGCGGTACTGCTCATTCTGACAGCAGTGCTTATAATATTCAATCATCCTGTGAAAACAGAAAACCCACAGCCAACGGAAAGTAGTACCGTTTCGGATGTGTCGGAGGCGTCAGAGCAGTCGGCAGAGTTTGATTTTGTCTGCACAGACAGATTATGCGGCTGCCCGGAAACAGAAAGGCACACAACACCCGACAGTATAGAGGTCGTTTTTTCCGATATCGGAACGATCAGGAAGGAATATGGATCGGAAAAGGAAAACGGATCGGAAGAAGATAATTTCGGAGAATCATACGAAAAGGAAATAAACGGTATGAATGTTACCTTTAAGGATGATGGCGGAAAAGTTCAGCTTGCAAGCTGGAGCGATAACGGCTTTACATATACGATCAGGATCAACAGCAATGATGATGCCGTCAGCCCGGAAGAAATGACAGATTATATCATAGCAACAAGATAGGATGTGAGATAATGAGAAGAGTGATCGCAACGACTCTGTGCACAGCACTTTGTCTGCTTGCCTGTGCAGGCTGTTCTCAGGCAGAGGATGAAAAGCTCGTTGATAAAGAAAGCGAAAAGCTTGTTGCAGTAACCGAAAGCGACTTTGCAGTTCAGGTCGATGAAAAAAGCATCACCGGAACATACGGAAATGAAGACTACACAATGACAGTCCAAAGGTCTGATGACGGCTTATTTTCCTTTACTGTAAAGTCAGAAATAACAGACGGGCAGTCCTTTGAATGGAAAATGACAGGCTACCTCGGCAAAGGACACATCAATTACAGCGATGCGGAGAAATCCGCTGTTACATACGACAAAAACGGTACTGAAAAATCAAGAGATACAAAGTACACTTCAGGCGGCGGAAGGATAGAATTTACGGATGACGGAAGTATCATCTGGGAAGATTTTATGGAAACCACAAAAGGCAGCCGCAGTTTTTCAAAACAAGGCTGAAAACAGCCACCAAAAATGCAATTATGCGGCGGACTGCACAGCAGCCTCACCGTATAAAATAAAAACAATATTTCAGGAGGAAACACTATGAAAAAAATCATTACACTTATGCTGGTTCTTGCCCTTGCAGGCACGATAGGAACAACAGCTGCTTTCGCAGCACCCGAAGGAACCGGCGTTGAAACTCCGGATCAGGGTCAGACCCAGACAGACAAGGTTCTGCTGAAGGTCAACTGCATGGGTGACGGTCAGATCGTTGGTACTGAGGACGGCAGCGAGCCTGTATTTAACGATGAGTATCCTATGCAGTCCATAGCATTCAATATGGACAAGGGTGCTACCGCCAAGGTAAAGGCAAAGGCAAATGAAGGCTATAAGTTTATGTACTGGTTTGACGAGGATAAGGAAACGATCTATTCCATGGAAGATACTATCGAGATAACAATGAACGAGCCTCTGAACCTGATCGCATTATTTGATGTAGATGCAGAAAGAGTTCTGCTCAAGGCAAATGTTCTGGGCGAGGGTCTGATCTCGGGCACTCAGGACGGTACTGAGCCGGGATTCGGAGAGGACGACATTTACGGAGATTC
>CACYWT010000032.1 GCA_902778175.1 uncultured Ruminococcus sp.
CTTCTGGATGATTTCTTCAACTGGCTGATGACAGTCAATCCTGCCGGAGGCAGCAAGCTTGCAAAGGCTGTACAATACGCTTTGAACGAGAAGCGTTATACAATTTTTAAAAGAGTGTATGAGGACAACATCCTCGGCAGAATCTCAGATGAGCAGTTCAAGCTTCTTTCGGAGGGTTACACCACAGAACAGAAATCTGTTAAAGAGAGAATTGCTGCACTTCAAAACGAGATAGAAACTCTGAAAACCGAGGCAACAGGCATTGACAGGTTTATCGAAACAGCAAAAAAGTACACAGATCTTCAGGAACTTACTCCTGAGATACTGCGTACCTTCATAGAAAAAATCGTTATTCACGAAAGAGATAAGCCGTACAGCAAGAAAGCGCATCAGCAAATAGACATATACTTTACACACATTGGCATGATTGAATAAAGAAAAAAGCCGGATGGAATGTGGTTTAAACATTCCGTCCGGCAATGTCCGCACACTAACCAAACATCCTTATGGGAAGTCGGGTAAAGCAGAACGCGGAAAAGTTCAGCTGTCGCCTTATGATCCGTTAAAAAAGGATAATTGAATAGCATCAAATGTCGGATCTGAACTCCTGCAATAAGCTTTGTTTTTCATTCACGGTACTATTGGTCATCATAGACTATATATACCGGAAAAAGCCGCGGTTGGCAATAATTATTATTTTTTCAGTATTCAGTATTCATTCAGAAAATCCTGACACAAATATAGTGAAGACTTAAAAATGAATAATACAAAGAAAAAATCCTGCCACTTGCGTGTCAGGATTTTCGCTTTGGAGCAGGTAACGGGAATCGAACCCGCCCACTCAGCTTGGGAAGCTGATGTACTACCTCTATACTATACCTGCAGATCTGTTTTTTATTGTAACATAAAAGTGTTGATTTGTCAAATGACAAATGCCGACCGGCATGACGCCGCTGTCCGTTGCGTTTATGCTCCGCTATGAATACAAAAGCTGAAAAATCGGTGTATTACCTATAAATCAAAACGGTCTGAAAATATATTGTTATATTTTTTTAAAATAACTGTTGACAAAAAGCGCAAAAAAGTTTATTATCTATATTGTACGGAGGCTTAGCTCAGCTGGTTAGAGTGCTTGCTTGACATGCAAGAGGTCGCTGGTTCAATTCCAGTAGTCTCCACCAAAAAACCGCTTAAACAGCGGTTTTTTTTATTTTCTCAAAACTGCGAAAAATCGATAATGATTTATAAATTGTGTGTAAGATTGTGTGTAGAACTATCGGCGGAGCTTGGACATTTCGGCGATAAGTTCGTCAGCGTTCTTGTGGATGTAAATATCCGCTGTGGTCGAGTAGTCGGCGTGTCCGATAATCTTCTGTAAGTTTTCCGGACGCATTCCGGCGGCGGCCGAGAGTGACGCAAAAGTATGTCTTGTGCTGTGAGGTGTCAGATGATGCTTTTCACTAAAGATCCACGAGTTACCTGTTCCCGGACGAAGATGTCCGTCAATCATGCCGAGTTCAGACAGTGGCTGATAAAAATAGGCGTGCCGGAATTGTTTTTCGTCCATTGGAAAGAGTCGTTCGGAGCTGTCTGCGTTAAGCCATTGACGGAAGAATCCGGCTATCTCAGGAATACCGGAAGGAAATGGAATGATACGGTCTGTACCGGCTTCGGTTTTTATACCGCCGACGATATAGCCCTTATCAAGAAATACCCTGTCGCGCGTCAGAGCGGTCATTTCGCCAAGGCGGAAACCCATATAGATCATGGACAGGATAACCTGCACGCGCTTGTCGTCCGAATGTTTCCAGAGAGTATTGATCTGATCGGAAGAAAAAATAATTTTTTCGGTTTTTTCAAATTTCGGGAGCTTCAGAAATTCGGCGTAGTTTTTATTGATGAGATCATTTTCCATTGCATAGCGGCAGAGCATCAGAGCAAGTGACTTGATCTTGGAAGCAGAGGATTTCGATGTTGCCGCGTCAACGAAAGGCTGAAAATGTGCGGCGCGGATATCAGCCATTTTTACCGAGTGGATCGGAGACAGTCGTTTCCACATTGCAATCCAGACTGTGGAATCCTTGATCTGTTTAAAATGGACTGCTGACCAAAGTTTATATATATCGGCAAGAGTTGAGCCGTAAAGCTCCGGGCGGCCATGCTTTATAAAGTCCTCAAGAGCCGCCTGCGCTGTTTTGACATCAGGGTAAGAACCGATATAGGTGCGATTTGCTCCGTGAGGAGACGCCGGGGCTATAGCGATATATGGGTTTTTATATCTTGTATCTTTCCGGATTGTTCCGGTTCCGTGGGCGCGCTTTCGGTGGCGCGCTGTAGTTACTGTCTGCTTTTTGCCGCAAAAATTGCAGAACAGCGAGCCGTCCGGAATAGTCTTTTTACATTTCCTGCATTGCATAAAATCACTCCCTTGAAAAAATTAAGGAGCTGTGCTATAATACATATATTGCTATATACATGGATACATAGTTGTATCCGGAGCACAGCTCCGCGCCCCGTCGGTACTGGTAATGCCGGCGGGGAGTTTTTTGTTTAATCTCCATTTATCATATCATAGAAAACGCTTTCGGATATGATTTCTATGTCCTGACCTTTAAGCTTATAGGCTTCAGCTTTTTTCTGCTTAGTACTCTTTCCGTCTTTTATAGTCGAGCAGTAAGCATTATTTCCCAAAATCAGAAAATTTGTCTTTGCTGTTACATTATTGCCGCAAGAGCCTCCGAGATTAACAACAATCTGAGCCGCTTGCTGTCTTGAGTATTTTTCAAGCGTTCCTGTGAAAACACAAACTTTATTATACAAAGGATGAGTATTGTCAAATGTTTCTGTGTCGGGTTTGAGAACTGTAAGGTCGAGTTTTTCGTAATAATTATTTCCGAATTGCCTTTTGAACTGATCATATCCTCCGAAATCGACCTCAATCAGTGCTTTCATTGTTTCATAGCATTTATATGTATATTCACAGTCGCTCAAGGCTCTGTGAAAGTTTGAACCTTCAATACCCAATTCATACACAATGTCGGTTAGCCTGTAATGATCAAGACCCGGTAAAACTTTTCTTGAAATGCGCATAGTGTCAATGAATCCATTTGTAAACGGTTTATTCATGTAGTATTCAAAATTATCATATAGAAAATTGATATCAAAATTAACATTATGACCGACAATGATATTGTTTTCGACAAAGCTTTCAATGTCAGGTAAAACATCTGAAATCGAGGGTTGAGAAGAAAGCATCTCATTCGTTATTCCTGTTAAATTTTGTATAAAATCACTTATTTCAAAACCCGGATTAATTAATTGTTCAAACGTTTCAACTATTACATCATTCTCAACCTTTATGGCGCCGATTTCTATTATACTATCCCATTCCGGCGAGAGACCGGTTGTTTCAAGATCAAGAACAACATACTTTTTAGGGAAGTCAACAATGCCTGAGCTTTTAAAAGGTCGTTTCTTTCTCGCTTCACTCAAATATACCAGTCCTTTTCAATACTTTTTTATATTGACATCCGAGTGCATAAAGCTGATCAATGTGTAAACACTTACCAGTTTTTTCGCATTCTGAATATTTAGAACAGCAGCCGAATTCATTTATTAAGATATCTGAAATGAAAATGTTATTAAGTACTTTAATAAATTTAGCTGTCGGATTATTCAAATATGATACAAAATCATTTAGATCAACATTAATACAATTTCTCACAGTGAATAATTTTTCTTCTGTATAATTCATTCCTAAAATAGAAAAATCTTCATTGAATTTTCCGAAAAAAGTGATGGAGGGATTATCTCCTGATGAATTAATTCTTGCAAAGAATATATCACCATTTATAAGTCCATATCTCCACGGATTTACATCTAATGATACTCTGATGATGTTTGAAGTATTTTTTAGCACTACTAATTTTATTTTCGCTTCTTTAAGATATTCCGGATCAATAAGCTTTATTATTTTATCGACTATCATTTGATCATATTCTCTTGTTTTATCCATGTTTATCACCATTATTTCTCGTCAGAATCTGACGAGTATTTTTTTTCGGAAACATATTGCATGACCTTTAACTTTTCTTCAAAAGACAACTTTTCAAAAAGGCGAAAAAATTCCTCTGTAATATTGTCCGAAACTACATTGTTATTGATTACATTAGCTTGTGTACCGTTTATGGTGGTGTTTTTATTATTTATAGAGTAAGTGCTTGTAGGTATATCGGTGCGTCCAAGCAGATAATCAACGGAAACATGAAGATAATCAGCTATTTTATAGATATTTTGTGTGCTTGTATCTTTTCCTTTAGATAATTTATTCAGCAAGTTTTTATCTATAGCGTAAAATGACAGAATATCTTTAACTGATATATTTTTTTGTTTCGCCTGAGTTTTAATACGACTTGCAATTATTTGTGTATTTTCCATAATCATCCCTCCTAAAGTTTGTACAACCAGCCAAAATCCACTTATTAGAAGAATTAGGATTGACAATCCACCGATTAGAGGATATAATATAGCCAAGCTATTAATACAGATAAAAAAAGACCATGATAAAAATAACTGACAATATACTTAATTTCAGTTTATATTATTTCGGTCATTCTGTCAATAGCTCGGCTATAATTTTTTTACAAAGGTGGTGGAAGAATGTCATTCGCAGAGAACCTTAAAAAGTACAGAGAGAAGAAGGATATGTCACAGGCACAACTTGCGGCAGCTGTCGGGATAACGCAGCCTACTATCGCTCAGTACGAAAAGGGTCTTAAGCTTCCGACTGTTGTTACAGCGGCTGAAATAGCAAAAAGACTCGGCACAACTTGCGAGAATCTTGTAGATTCAAATGAAATGAGGTGAACACATGACAAAATCAAACCTGATCGAGAAACTGAGGGCAGATGCGGCAGAGGCCGTCAGAGGCCGGTCAAGACCGCTGATATACAGAGTTTTCGGTGGTCTGAATATGGCAATACTGCTCGGTGCGGTAAGCTACGATGACGTCGAGGACATTTATGACTATCTGATATCCGGTGAAGAATCCCGGGATACTATATGAAAAAGAACAGAGAATATACCTACCGTATTTGCAGAGTCTGCGGTAGGAACTGGAATGTAAGCATTAAATGCCGGGACAAGGTTTACTATTGCCCGGTATGCCGGAGTAAAAATGGAGGTGCGAAGAATGGAAATGCAGCAAATAAAAGTGATCTCGACGCAAAAAGCCTGTGAGATACTGAACGAGCACGGCATGAAAACAGACCCACAGAAGCTGGGTCTGGGATTGCAGCAGAAAGTTTATCCCTTTGGCGTTGCCATAAAGGGAACAGGCAGATGGATGTATGAGATATATCTTAATCTGCTCATACAATGGATCGCCGAGAGATCGGCATAATAAAAAATATTAACTGACAGGAGGAACAAACAATGTTCAACAACAAGAAAACCCCGAAAGAAATCACGAGAGCCGCAGATAAACTGATCGACTATATTAATAGCGCGAAAACTACAGACGAAGCCGCCATCAATCTGGCACTGGCAGTGGACGAAGATAAATTACGTCAGCTTGCGGCGGCTTTCCGTAATGCTGAAAGACGATATGTAACAAGGCAGGTCAGTCCGCGCACAGAGCGCAGGAGCTTCGAGCTCACACGGCGCGGAAAGTATGCGGCGGGGTGAAGGGATGAAAGCGATAATTCACCGGAAACCGACCGGCGCAGAAAAAGAGATCGTTGCATCAGTAATGAAGCAAGTGGAAGATCAGATACAGCAGGAGCAGAACAAGGCTATTTTCCGTACCGTTAAGATGGCTTGCATCGTTCTGAATGAGGAATTCGGCTTCGGAGCACAGAGGCTCAGTAAATTCTTTGAAGCTATGTGTACAAAAGGTAAAGCTGCCGTGGATAACCCCGAAGGATGGTTCCTTGTCGATGAGAAGCTTCACAAGATGGGTATGGAGCTTGATGATGAGGACATAGACGAACGCGAAAAGCACAGCAGAAGTCTTTATCACGAAAAAGGCAGAAAATTCAGGGAATACTGAGGAGGACAATAGCATGATAATTACGATAACCTGTTCTTGCTGCGGTAATCACAAGAACGTTTCTAATGAGAAAATGGAATACACCGTAAATGCGATCAAAGAAGGTTGGGGAAGTTACGGCTCTGCATTGTATTGTCCGAAATGCTCTGCTTCATGGGATGAAAGAAACCCCGGCAGACCTATGTCGGATGAAAAGAATACCTTTTGGCTTATCGCCGGTTATTTTATGAAAGGAAAACGAACATGAACATCATAAAAGAAAAATCCGCTGTCGGGATGGCAGTCCCGGCAACGGAAAACATAGAAAGATCTACTGACAAAAGTATAGCAGATATCAAAAGAAAAAGCAAGGGGAAGGTTTACAAAAGCAGAGTATACACTGAACGTCCCGGGTATGCAGACCTGGATTCTCCCGCTAAATTTCAGGCGATACAGGGCATTATCGTTACCCGACTAAAGCAGCACCCGAACGCGATCTGCTCTTACTCGGGCGGGTCGGACAGCGATATCATTATACATATGATCGAAAGCGCAAGACAGATAATCCCTTCACTGCCGCCGGTCAAGTATGTTTTTTTCGACACGGGGCTGGAGATGAAAGCCACAAAGGATCATGTCAAAGCGACTGCCAAAAAGTACGGAGTTGAGATCAAAAAGGTAAGACCGAAAATCGGCATTGTCAAAGCTTCAAGAGAATATGGAATACCCTTCGTTTCAAAGATCATGTCGGGGGGCTTATCTGAATGGCAGAAAAAAGGAGTGCCGCTTTCGATTGCTGATGAATATGCCGATGCTGAGGACAAAGCTGCAAAGCGTCAGGAGCTTAAAGAACGCTATCCGAGATGTCAGAGCCTTATAAATTTTCTGTGCTGCTGTAATTCGGCAGGAGAACCGAGACCGAATATTCAGCTTGTGATCAATTCAAGTAAGTATATGCTTGACTTTATCAGGGAATGTCCGCCGGACTTTCAGATATCGGCAAAATGCTGCGACTGCTGCAAAAAGCAGATCGCTCACCGCGTTCAGAAGCCTTATGAAATGATCATCACAGGCGAACGCAGAGACGAAGGCGGTATGCGTTCTGTTCCGAGATCAGAGCAGTGGAATGAAACAAATACTATGTGCTTTGCCGAAACAAGCGATGGCAAATACAGATTCAGACCGTTGTATTATGTTTCTGATAAAGACAAGGCGTGGTATAAGGAGTATTACGGGATAAAGTATTCTGACGCTTATGAGGTTTATGGACTGACAAGAACAGGCTGCTGCGGCTGCCCCATCTCCTACAAGGCAGAGGAAGATCTGGAAAAGATCAGACCGTATGAACCCAATGTCGTAAAGGCTGCCTATAACATTTTCGGCAAGTCATACGAATACAGGAAAAAATACAATGAATACAAAACAAACAGGATGAAGGAGGAATAACCAAATGCCTGACATGATCAAAGCTGTGATCCAGCACACCGGTGCTTTATCTGAAATTTCGGAAATCGAGAACAGCATCGAAGCAGTAAACCGTATCGTCGGAGGACTTTCGACAGAGGTCACTATCCCCGAAAACGGTCTGAAGCTCATAATGAACGTAAACAGCAAGCGTAAAGGAAACCCGAACCTGAAAACCCTCTGGGGCAGGATATTCGGCACCGTTATCATTGCGGCTAAAGAGCAAAACGGATACGTCAGCCTTACCCCCGAACAGATACAGTCTGCTCGCGGCTGGCTGCTAAAACATACGTGGGAGGCTTGAATATGGAAAGACTGACACTGAACGCGGACGTTTTCACGGCGCTGCGGAACGATTTCGACAAGCTTCTTGCCCGGACGGTCGGCAATATGATGATAAAGCATAGTGATACGGCGTCTGTGACGCTCAGGCTCGACATTGATCTTATCAGAAGAACAATGATAGACGAATCGTCGCCCGACGGCACACGCGAAATAATAATGCCGATGTTTGAACACCGGATAAGCTCGGTCATGCAGGTGAAAAGCGAGGAAAAGGGCAGATCTGACGGAAGCTATGAAATGGCGTGGGACGAGCTTCGGCGCGAGTATACAATGCGACCGGTAATTAACGAGCAGATGACATTTGATTGATCGGAGGATAAAAAATGAGAACAAGTAAGATAAAGATACGTTCCTTGTTCGGGATATCAGAACAGGAGCTGAGCGGTAAAAGCGTAGAGATCACGGGTCCCAAGGGAGCGGGAAAAACTTCCGTGCTCGATGCGATCCGTTACGCCCTTACCAATTCTTCAAAGAGGGACTGGATAGTTCGCAGCGGTGATAATGAGGGTGAGATAATAATCGAAACTGATACAAATATGACAATAGACCGCAAGGCGAGAACGGAAAAGGCTGATACGATCTTTGTTAAAAACGGTAATGACAGAGTAATGCGCCCGGAAAGCTTCCTCAAAAGCATAATAACTCCTCTCCAGCTTGATCCGGTAGCGTTTACGCAGATGACTAAAAACGAGCAGAATCGTGCTATACTCGATCTGATAGAGTTTGACTGGGATCTTAACTGGATACGCGATCAATTCGGGGAGATACCGCCCGGAGTGGATTACAGTCAGAATATCCTCCAGGTGCTCAACGATATCCAGAGCGACAAGGGTACATATTTTATGTCACGTCAGGATATAAACAGGGATATCCGTAATAAGCAGGCTTTTATCGAGGATATTGCAAAGGATATTCCTGAGGATTATCAGGCCGAAAAATGGCGCAATTTCGATCTTTCCGAAAAGTATTCCGAGCTTATGAAGATCAAGGACGAGAACGGCAGGATAGAGCAGGCAAGAGCGCTGCGGGATAATTACGGCAATAAGCTCAGAGGCTTACAGGCCGACAGAAATATAGCAGCTTCTGCTGCTGAAAAGGCTGTTAATGCAGAAAGAAAAAGCCTTGAATCAACTATTGCAAGGCTTAAAGCCGAGCTGAGCGCTGCTGAGATTAATATTACAACGCTTGAAGATAAGCTGCTTGATAAGATCAGAGTGATCGACTCGGATTATGAGGCAAGGAAAGCAAAGCTTGATAAGGATTTTGGTTCAGCCCAGGAGTATATTGAACGTGAAATAAGACCCGTTGACGGTCTTGAAAAAGAAATAAACGAAGCTGAAACTATGATACGTTATCTGAATGAATATGACCGCATGATAACGATGCAGAAGGAGCTTGAAGAGTTGAGAGCGGATTCTGAAGAATATACAAGAAAGATCGAGCTTGCAAGGACTCTTCCCGGAAAGATACTCGAAACAGCAAAGCTTCCGGTCGAGGGACTTACAGTCGAAAACGGTATTCCTCTGATACACGGACTGCCGGTATCAAACCGTTCCGACGGTGAACTGCTTGAGCTGTGTGTGGAAATAGCCATAAGTAAACCTGACAGCCTGCAGATCATTCTGATCGACGGCACGGAAAAACTTGATGATAAGAGCCGTGAAAGGCTGTACCGCAAATGTCGGGAAAAAGGCTTGCAGTTCATTGCGACAAGGACAACTAATGATAATGAATTGCTTGTGACGGAATTGTGAGGTGCCGGATATGAAAACACACTGGAAAAAGCTTACGAATCCGAATTATCTCGGAGCTTATTCAATCGAGGACGGGCGAGATCTGATATTGACGATCAAAAACGTCCGTGAAGAACAGGTGATCGGCGCCGATGGCAAAAAGGATGATTGTGTTGTCTGCTATTTTTATGAAAATGTAAAGCCGATGATCCTGAACTCTACCAATATGAAGATGATCGCAAAGCTCTATAAAACGAACTTTATCGAGGAATGGATAGGAAAGAAGATTCAAGTCGGAGTTGAGCAGGTGAGAGCCTTCGGCGATATTGTCGATGCGCTGAGAGTCAAGAAGGTAGTTCCTGCCGCGGAAAATAAGACCGAACGTATATCCTGCTCTGACTGTGGAAATGAACTACGCCCTGTCAATAATTTTAGCGAAAGACAACTTGCTGCATATACCGAGAAAAAATACGGTCGCATATTATGTCCGGATTGTGCGCAAAAGGCTGCCGTAATAATGAAAGAAGGTGCAGACGATGCTGACGAATGAAAATTATTTCAGTCCGGAGAACCAGATGAAATATATGAGCGTTTCTCAGTTCAAATCCTTTGAAAAATGCCCGGCTTCTGCGCTTGCGGAGGTCTCGGGCAAGTATACTCCGGAGCGCTCGGTATCACTGCTTGTCGGCTCGTATGTTGATGCACATTTTGAGGGAACTCTGAATGTTTTCAAGGCAAAAAATCCTGTTCTTTTCAAAAAGGACGGGACGCTGAAATCGGAATATATCAATGCAAATAATATTATCAGCCGCGTTGAACAGGATAAGCTTTTTATGGAGTTTATGAGCGGTGAAAAGCAGGTCATCATGACCGGAGAGATCGAGGGCGTCCCTGTCAAGATAAAGATGGACAGTTATCATCAGGGAAAAATGATAGTTGATCTGAAATGCATGAAGGATTTCAAACCCGTATATAAGCCCGGAAAAGGTCGGCTGAACTGGGTCGAAGCCTGGGAGTATGATCTTCAGGGAGCAGTTTATCAGGAAATAGTCCGTCAGAATACGGGAGTCAGACTTCCGTTCTTCCTTGCCGCCGTAACGAAGGAGAAAGAACCCGATATTGAGATCATATCAATAGGGCAGGAGTACCTTGATTTCCAGCTTGACCGGTTCAAAAAAACATTCAGTATTACGATGCGGTCAAGCAGGGTCTGGTCGAGCCGGAGCGCTGCGGACACTGTGATTACTGTAAAGCAATAAAAGTGCTTTCAAATCCTATAACATTGGAGGAGCTTGATCTTGACGATTCAGATTGACAGCCGCGAAAAGCCAAAGGCTATACAAAAGATACTGACAGTATTCGAGCACGAAAAGGTTCAGTATTTTGTCAGCAAGCTTCCGTGCGGAGATTACTGCGACCTTGATAACGCAAGATACTGTATCGACAGAAAGCAGAATCTCAGTGAGCTTGTAGGTAACGTATGTCAGCAGCATGAGCGGTTTATCGGGGAGCTTAAACGGGCGAGACAGCTCGGGATAAAGCTTGTTTTTCTCGTCGAACACAGCGCGGCGATAAGGTGTCTGGAGGACGTGAGATTATGGAAGAATCCCCGTCTGAGGGAATCGCCTCTTGCGGTATCGGGAGAACGTCTGTATAAAATACTTGTTACGCTGCGTCAGAGATACGACACGGAGTTTTATTTCTGCACTAAGGCGGAAACGGGACGCAGGATAATAGAACTGCTGAAAGAAGGAAAAAATAAATGACAGTTTTGTAACAGTTGACCTTTTGAGGTAAACAAAACCCGAAATAAGAGGGACTTATGAAAGGGTATTCCCTTGAAATAATAAACATCACCGAAGGGAGTGATCTGAGATGGGACGACATCCCAAAACAGGACTTGATTACTTTCCGAAGGATGTTGATTACTGGGACGATTTCAAGATCATGGATCTGATGAACGAGTACGGTCCGCTCGGAGCCGTGATCTATGATATCGTTATCTCAAAGGTGTATAAAAACGGCTATTATCTGGAGGTTCCTTTAGAAAAGCTGGCATCTCAGGTCATCCGGCTGATCGGGAACAGGTGGATAAAAGACAAAAGCCTTGTGCAGCAAGTGATTCAGTACTGCGCGGATATAGGGCTGTTCGATCATGCCCTCTTGTCGCAGTCTGTTATCACCTCTGCCGGAATCCAGCGACGCTACTCCGAAGTGACTGTGAGGAACAAGGTGAATAAGGACAAATACTGGCTGCTTGAAAAAAACGAACCTCAGGCGGCTTGTAAAAGTGTACCCTCTGAGAATATTTCTGTTGCAGAAAAAGCGGAAAATGTTACAGAAATGTCGGTAAATGCAGCATCTATGCAACAAAGTAAAGTAAAGAAAAGTAAAGTAAATGAAAGTAAAGTGTGTATAGCGGAGCTTCCGTGCAGGGACGGCAGCTTCATCGTTGACAAGGAGCTTTATGACACTTACACACACACCTATCCTGATATGATGATCGAATTATCACTAAAGCAGCTGCGCAATTTCTTATGCACAAATCCGGGCAAGCAGAGGTACATAAAGAACGTAAAGGAGCAGATAGATTGGTGGCTGTCAGGTGACGAAGAGAGAGGAAGATATCGAAAGAAAGCGTCAGTGTCAGGCTATAAGACTACATTTGACATTCTGGAATATGAAAGCAGCAGTGTCATTGATGAGGAAGGTATGATATGAGCGGGAATTTTTGCAGGCAACACTATGAGCGCAGGATACACGAGCTGACCGAAAGAGCCAAAGCCGGATCGGATAAGACAGACGATACCGATATCGGAGAGGAAGCATATCTTACAGCGCTCAGCGTGTATGTAAAGCTGTACCGGGAAAACAGGCTGAGCAGGGATGAGCTTATCTTTCATCAGAAGGAATTAAGAATGAAGCTTGAAAAGTATTATCAGCATACCGAGATATCTGACAGACACATAGCCATACGAAACATATACAGTCACGTCCTTATCGAGGCGGAAAAGGAGGGCTGTGCGATATGCAAAAAGCTTGTTCGTATTTTTGACGGGAGGGATGCCGGATGATCGAAGAGACCATTTGTCCGCACTGTCGCGGTGATTGCGCATATCTGCCCGAATCAGGGCTGTATCTGTGCATAAGGTGCGGGGCTTTCGGGCTGACGTGGTTTGATGATGAGGAGGAAGAGTACAATGACTGAAAAATTAAAGCTGTGCCCGTTTTGCGGGGGTGAGGTTGAAATGGTAGGGTTGAACGATCATAATCCTTTTTTTATCATTTGCGAAAAATGCGGTCTTGAATTTGGGCAGGATAAAGATTACCTTTCATATCAGGTGGTCGAAGCATGGAACAGGAGGGCTGAAGTGCAGGATGATTTGATCAGCAGGCACTCGGCGATTGAGTTTATTGAAAATGTGCCTTATATCAAAGAGCATCCGAATCTTGGCACTTTGTTTCGGGAATGGATGACCCAAGTGATCGCCGCACAACCGATGCAGAAAACAGGGCGGTGGATTCACAAAGAAAGAAATGTTTTAATAAATACTGGTCGTGTCAGCTATGGAGAAAATGGAGCGGTACAGGAAAAGCGGTGGGCAAAGGTAAAAAAGCCCTATTGTTCAGAGTGTGGATGGTATGAGGATAGCGAGTATGAGGCTACGCCATATTGCCCTAACTGCGGTGCAAAGATGGACTGCGAGGTAGAAGAATGAAAAGTAAAAAGTGTTTCGTAAATGCTCATTGTTCATACAATTGCCTGAATTTTCAGATCGATATTGCAAACGAAAGATACGGCTATGGGATTGCTGACGATATGGGGCTTGAAAAAGTCAGCTGTAAGGATTGCTGTTATAATTCATGCGAATGTAAGAATTGTCTTTTTGAATACAGCAGAGATTGTCCCGAATATGAACAAAAGATGGAGGGCGACAAATGACAGCACGAGAATATCTGCATCAGATGAGGACGATCAAATATCAGATCAGGGTGAAGAGGCTCGAGCTGAGCGATCTGCATGAGGACATGGAGGCTATCCGTTCTCCTTCCTTCGGGGACAAGGTGCAGGGAGGCAGACGCAGCAGGTTCGAGGATCAGATCATCAAAGCAATACATATTGAGGAAGATATCAGGATCAGTACAGCTCAGAAGATAGACAGGCTGCATGATGTACACAGCATGATAAACAGTCTGCCTGATGAGCGGGCAGCTGCGCTGCTGACTGACAGATATATCAACAACCGCAGCAGCGACGAGGTCGCAAAGGATATAAATTATGCGGCAGCGTATGTGCGCAAGCTGACGAATGATGCTGTCGAGATGTTCAAAGAGAAATTCGGGGACGATTTCTGAAAGATGCACGAAATATAGCAGAATGCACATTTGATATATGCTATAATGGTATCGTGAAAAGACATGAACGGGACGGCAGCGGCTGTCCCTTTTTTATGGTGATGAAATGATCCTGAAATACTGTACAAAATGCAGACAGCCCTTTATCTTCTGTCCGGACAGTCTTTGTCCGGAGTGTAAAGAAAAATACAATGCTGAATACAACAGACATCAAAGAGATATGCGTGCGGATAAGTTCTATCATTCCAAGGCGTGGAAGGATCTGTCGAGGGCTGTGCTTGCAAAGTCTGATTATAAATGCGCACTGTGCGGAGGTCTGGCGGTCGAGGTGCATCATATTCGGGAAATACGTACCGACTGGGATAAAAGACTTGATCCTGATAATCTTATGCCGCTGTGTACAGCCTGCCATAACAGGCAGAGGCATAGGGGGTAGTGCGAAAAGTATAAATATATTCAACTCTACATCGCGCCGGACCTTTCTGTAGCAAAAATTCCTTAAATCGCAAAATAAAATCAAGGGGGGTGAGAGTATGGCAAGACCGAGAGAGCCGATCGACCTTATCATGCATAAGGGAAAGTCGCACAAGACCAAGGAAGAGATCGAGAGGAGAAAAGAAAACGAGGTAAAGGCGTATGACGATGATATCAGACCGCCGAAATTCCTGACGGGGAAGGCTCAGAAGGAGAAATTTGAATATATTGCCGGGGAGCTGTGCAGGATCGGGATAATGAGCAATCTTGACTGCGATGAGGTCGGGAGATATATCGTTGCGCAGAAGGAATGGGAGAAATACGGCAGGCTCGTGGATATGATGCGAAGAAAGCTCGGTGAAGCTGTCAGGAGCGGAAACAACATTCTTATCGACTTTTACACCGACTGCCTGAGCAAATACGAAACGCTGAGGACGAAAGCCTTTCAGCAGTGTCATACCTGCGCTTCCTCGCTCGGGCTGACGATAACAAGCAGGTGCAGGCTTGTCATTCCGAAGACGGAAGAGGTCCGAGAAAACAAATTCCGCATATTCGGGAAAGAGGCGTCGGGATGATGTACATAAAACGGTGTGTCGGCTTTGTTGATGATACAAGCTTGAATTACGTAAGGAAAAGATATATAATCGAAACAGAGAAATACAGCGACAGTCAACCGCGCGACGACCGGGGACGATGGACGGACGGCGGGGGTTCGGGTGGATTTGTCTCCGGCGCAACAAGCGGGGCTTTGAATCCTTATAGTAAGAGAGCGCAAGAACACGCGGATAGGTATTATGAGTCTGTAAGGCATATGAAAAACGATACTCAAAGAATTGCGGATGCAACAGGTATTAAAAAAGATAAAATCAACAAGATAAAGCAGCACATATTTATAAAAGAGCATGATCTTTGGGACGGACATCGCAGATTTGATTCATCATATGAAATGGCTCTATCATGGCAAAGACTGATTGATGGCAAACGTATTCTTCCAAAGGATATTATTTTGTTAAGGCAATACCGCACAAAGATAGTGCCGCAGATGCGCCGTCAATTTTTTCGTCAGATTGTGTAAAACGAGCGTAGTTAACCTGACGGTTATCAAGCGAGTTTTGTGCAGAATGACGGAAAAAGAGCAAGCATATGCGGTGCTAAGCCGTAAGGCGTTCTTTATTGACTCAGGATGAAGCTCATATAAAAGCATCAAAACGCTATAATTATGCAAAATACTGTGAATAGGAGGATCAATATGGTCAGAATTTTTAATATTATTCATAAAGATAATAAAATAAGTTGTAATTATGAACCTGAAAAATCAGGTAAATATGGATATGTTGAAATTGACACTGAATCTATGGAAATTGCAAAACTGACTTATTCTGACTATGAATACGGAAAAAAGATGTATGTTGCTCAGGTACGAAATAAGATTGAAGAAGCCTTTCGGAAAAATGAGTTGACAGATGAAATGTATGCAGTGTTTTTTTAATGAGGTGGCATGATGAGAGAGATACTTTTCAGGGGGAAGAGAGTTGACAATGGTAAGTGGATTGAGGGCTCGTTATCAACGGAATATTATAAAGAATGCGGTTGTGTTATGGTCAGCCCTACTTCAGATGATTGTTTTAAGGTTGACCCCGAAACCGTCGGACAGTACACAGAATCAACTGATAAGAACGGTACGATGATTTTTGAGGGAGATATCGTCAGGACAAAGAAGTATGGACGAATAATCAAGCTGAAGGATCATACTTACACAAACGTTAGCGATTATGATACTTTCGTAGTTTGTTATTCCCCTTGTATGTTTCGCCTTCTCAGAGAAAAGCCTGATCGTGGATTTAATCTTGTAAATGATGGGTATGCGCAGTTAGAAGTTATCGGCAACATCCACGACAATCCAGAACTTCTTGAATAAAAATGCTGCCGAACGGCAGCGGAAACGGTACAATTTGTTTCCGGATGGAAATTGTATAACACAAGCGGCTTTGAACTTGTCGGAATTACTGACAGGTTCGGGTCGCTTTTCTCGTGCTCTGACGGGCGCAGGAGCGCGCAAACACGCGCGGGAATGAAACTGTATAACAAACGCGGAAAACGCGTTACAGCGCCTTTGAGGGCGGAGGCACTGAGTCATAACGTCAATAATGCATAATTCATAATGCATAATGCATAATGAATGTGGGGCTTTGAGTTCAGAGCGGAGCCGGAGGATAAGGGAGGAAAAAATATGAAGATCGTAAAATTAGGTATGGTGTTTGAAATCGGCAATGCACCGGACTTCGGGAGTATTGAAGCAGGACAGGACGGCGCGCTGATAAAAACGTTCAAGGCGGTGTAAGCTATGACAGACGAAAAGAAAAAGCCCGCTCTGCGGTACTGCCGTTACTGCGCCGGCGAGGCTTTGATTTATACGAGGGACGGACGGAATTTTGAGGGTATGCCGGGGTATATTGCGACCGTGCGGTGCCAAAGGTGCCTTGTGTCGATAACGGCGTTCAGCAGCAGCCGTAAAGCTGCGGAGATAATCGTCCGCGACAGGTGGAACGGGCAGGGTGCCGCCGTGGGGGCGGACTGAATGAATGACAGAGCTACAAGGCACGCGCAGGACGTTGTTTCCGGCAGGATACAGAGCGGAAACCTGCACCGGCTTGCGTGCAGGAGACACCTGCGCGATCTGGAAAGACAGGGAACTCCTGAATTTCCGTATGTGTGGGATGAAAAAAAGAGCGAACAGATAATCGGATTTGCCGAGATGTTGACTATTGCCGAGGGCTACAGCCCGAAAGCGGTGCGGCTGTATGACAACCAGTGCTTTGATCTCGGCGTGCCTATGGGCTGGATAAAGCAGAGCAACGGAAAAAGGCGTTTCCGAAGGAGCTATGAAAGCATGGGGAGGCAGAACGGAAAGTCCTTCAAGAACGGTATCAGAGGTACGTATATCTCTCTTGCGGGAGGGTATGAATACGGCAAGCTGTTTACGGCGGCGACCAAGAAAAGGCAGGCAAAGATCGCGTGGGATGAGATGATGAAATTCATCCGTTCCGATCAGGAGCTTGCAGAACTGTATAAGATACAGGAATACAAATCGCTGATAACCTGTCTGGAAACGAACTGTACCATTGAAGCGCTGAGCAAGGAGGGAGGTCTGGACGACGGCTTCCGCTCTATCTTCTGTTCGGTCGATGAGATACACCAGATGAAGGACAACAGCGTATATAAGGCGCTGTACAACGGCACAAGGGCGCTGCCCGAAACGCTTATATCCATGATAACGACAAGAGGCAAGGATCTGACGACCTTTTGCTTCGAGATAGATAAATTATGTCAGTCGATCCTCTACGGAGCAGCAGCTCTGGAGGATTTTTTTGTTGATATTTATTCGATAGACAAAGAGGATCAGCCGTTTGACAGCGGGATATGGTACAAGGCTAATCCCGTGCTGCTTCATTCCGAAAATCCGAATCTTGCGGAGAATATGAGGACGTTTGCGTCCGACGCGGAAACGGCGCGGGTCATGGGCGGCAGCGAGCTTGCCGATTTTATGGTGAAATCGCTGAACGTCTGGTACAGAAACAGCGATAATGAATTCGTGAATGCCGCAAAATGGCAGGAATGTGCCTGCGACAGTACTCTTGCTGATCACAATGGCGCGACCGTCAACATAGGGCTTGACCTGTCGAGCGGCGGAGATCTGACCTCGTGGTTTGTAGAGATACCGACAAGGGACGGTTATTTCGTTGACAGTCACAGCTATATGCCGAGAGGGCGGTTCGACGAGCATATCAGGACAGATACGGCGCCATATGACACATGGGAAAAGGCAGGGCTTATCACCGTAACGGGAGGAATGACGGATTTCAAGAACGATTACGGATTCATTATCCGCGATCTTGCGGATATGATAAATAAATACTGTTTCAGGGTAAATGCGATAGGATATGACCCGCATAACGCCGACGGTATCCTCGGAGAGCTTGAAAAACTGGGAGCGCCGCTCGTTCAGGTAGTGCAGAGCGCGAGAAACCTTAATGACGCGACCTGCGATATACAGTATCTTGTCAAATCGGGACGGTATCATTACAACCGGCACAATGAGCTATTAGCATATTCATTTATGAATGCCGTCACTGTTGCAAACAGCTTCGGCGAGATAAAGATAGACAAGATGCCGGGCAAAAGGAACAGCCGTATCGACCCCGTTGACGCCGGGATAGACGCGCATTATATCTCCGTCCGCGGAGGGATAAAGCGGCTTGATACGGAAAGCCTGCTGCAGCAGTACCTGAAAATAATGCGAAAGGGATGAGAACAATAGGTATCTTTGATTTCTGGAAAAAGAGAAAGCAGAAAAGCGCCGATTTTCCGAAGGTCGCGTTCCGTGACCTTATGGATTTTCTGAATATTGACCCGACAAGCGACAGACTGAGCGAGGCAACATATCTTACTTGTCTTAAGGTGCTTGGAGAGGGTCTGGCGAAGCTGCCGCTTGCTTTGCAGATGGTGACGGAAAACGGCGGTGTAAAGGATATGACGGGGCTTGCACTGTGGAGGACGGTCAAGGTCAGACCGAACAAGTATATGAGCCCGACGGTGTTCTGGACGTCAGTCGAGAATAACCGTAACCATTTCGGCAACTCCTATGTGTGGATAGACAGGAAAAGGAACGGCAGTATAGAGCTTTGGGTGCTGCCGGGCGACTGCGTGAAGATAGAGCTTGATAGCCTGCGCGATCTGTCCGACATGAAGGATATCACATACATTTACACAAGCCCGAACAGTGGGGAGCAATTCCGCATTGCGAGCATGGATATCCTTCATTTCAGGAACAGCGTTATATTTGACGGGCTTGTGGGAATGTCGGTGCGCGAGAAGCTGAGAGCAAGCTTTGACGGAGCTATGATGAGTCAGGAGATGCTCAACGAGCTGTACAGGACGCATTTCGTACCGAAAGCGGCGATCCAGTTCGACGTCAGCAGCTTTGTCGAAAAGGACCTTGAAACGCAGTATCTTAAATCATTGCAGGATTATGCCGACGGCAAGTCTGAATCGGGTTCGTCATTCATACCGCTGCTGCCGGGGACGAATATCGTTCCGCTGAACATAAAGCTGACGGACGGACAGTTCCTGGAGCTGCGGAAATATTCCGCATTGCAGATCGCAGCGGCATTCGGGATAAAGCCGAATCATCTGAACGATTACGACAAGAGCAGCTACGCCAACAGCGAGGCTCAGCAGCTTGCTTTTTATACAGACACGATGCTGTATATACTCAAGCAGTATGAGGAGGAGCTTAATTTCAAGCTTCTGAGCGAGGAACAGCAAAAAGCAGGCTACCGGTTCAAATTCAATCTTGCGGCGGTGCTCAGGGGCGACACCAAAACGCAGGTAGAGAGCCTGAGCCGCGGCATATCGAGCGGACTTTATACGCCCGACGAAGCCAGGAGAAATATTGACCTTCCGTCAAAGCCGGGCGGAGATCAGCTTTATTTCAACGGCAGCAATATCCCGATCGTGCTGTCCGGCACACAGTACGGAAACGCACCGCAGAAAAGCGTTTTTACGCTTGCAAATCGCGGCAGAAGTGGTATAATCGAGATAAGAAAGAAGCCTGTCTTCGGAGACGGTCACAGGATCGTTGACAACGAGCCTGACGGAAACGGCGGCTCGGGCGGAGGATCTTCCGGCGGCTCTGGCGGAGAGTCCGGGGGTTCGGGAGAAAGTTCGGTAAATGCCGAAAATCAAAGAAAGCTTGACGAAGCTATCGAAAGTGGGAAGCTGAAAACAAAGTTGGATAAAGGTAAGCAGGCAAAGCACAAATACGGTTCAGCAGAGTATAATGAGGCTATCAAGAGAGGCGAACTTCCGAGTTATACTAAACTTAGTAATATGGAAGTGCAGAAGATCATCAATAATCACAGTAAAGACGGTGAAGTTCGTATTCAAAAAGGGCATTTTAAGAAAGTAATTACAGAAAAAGATAGTATTGGTATGTATGGGGATCTGAGAACAAAAAAATATATACCTACAAACAGAGCAACCATCCATTATTCAAAAGACGGAACTCATTTAGTTCCTGCACCGCCGAAGGGAGAAAATAAATGATTGATTCGTTATCTATGTACAAATGTTTAGAACATAAAGTTCGTATTACTTTATCTAATGAGAGAATTATTGAGGGAATAGTTGATTTTTTTGAATCAGAATGGGACAGTGGTTGTGGAGAAGCAACAATTGGAATAAAAGGTGATGATACTTGGTTTAACCAAAGTGAAATCGAGTCCATTGAAATTATCGACGACTAAAGCTTTTTCCAAAAACCTTTTAACTTGCCGAGCTGAACCTTAAACTAAACCACAGGTCGGAAAAGCCGCATTATAAGCCGGTTTTTTAACTTGTTTTCAACTTTTGTTGACTAAAAAGCTGAATCTGTTGACTAAAATCTGAAAACATTCGCTTAAAATAAGCAAACAGTTTTCAAAAATCCATTAATTCTATTAAAAAATGCATTTTATCTTTGAAATTTGCGGTTTTTCTGCAAGATGTAAATGCTGCAATGTCAGCGTTTTTGCATTTGGTCTTGATGAACGTTCCGCAAAGGTTATGGCAAGGTACTAATGGCAAAAAGGGATAGCAGATTTGATTTAAATAGTTGGTCAACAGTTGGTCAATAGTTGCTCTATTTTTGAAAACAGTTTGCTAATTTCTTAGAATTCAGCTTTTTATTCTTCAAATTTGCAGAAAATTCGCAAAAACAGCGTTTAAAATCTAATAATTTGCCGTCTTGTCATGCAAGGCGGTTTTTTTGTACCCTGAAAGGAGAATGTAAATGCAAAAAGAAGTTTGTTTCGAAAGAGACCTTGAAAAAATAGAAAAAGCACTTGGATTTGAGCTGACTACTTTACAAAAACAAGTCATTACTGCACCGGATGAGGAATTTGAAGAGATGGTGGCACCGGAAGGACGACTTAACTACACTACAACAGCGGCAGCACTCAGAGTTCTTTTATCGAACGGTCCCACACTTCACATAGAAAACGACATTGATAACAGAACTTTTCGCTTAAAGAAAAAAAGCTATTGGACATTAAGCAAGGATTGTCAATTTATTATTAATTGTGCTGTTTATGCCGGTGATTATCCTAATAAAAACAGATTTTATTTTTTTATGAAAGTGCTATGGGATTTGTCCGAGAAGTTTTTTCAGGCAGATATTCCGTATCGTGAAGTGTGTTTTGGACATCGGGAGGGTGACAGGTATTATGGTATTCGTATGAACAAACAGGAAGCCAAAGCCGACAGCGGGAAGCCGAGGCTAACACTTGTGCCGAGAAAGATCATATACGGCATAGCAAGGGTGAGAGAATACGGCAACAGGAAATACGGCAGCGCCGACAACTGGAAGCAGGTCGAGCCGGAAAGATACCGTGACGCGGCGTTCCGGCATTTTCTGAGTTACCTTGACAACCCGGACGGCACGGACGAAGAAAGCGGACTGCCGCATCTGTGGCATTTAGCGTGTAATATAGCGTTTCTTTGTGAGATGCAAAACGAAAGCAGCGAAAAAGTTTAACCTGCGCCGAGCTTTCGTTTTGCTATCTTTTTGTAAACCCGGATGTACATTTTGCGAAAGGAGCTGATAAATATGGATCTGTCCGAGATCATGAAAATGTCGCAGGACGCGATAGCCGGTGCGACGGAGCCGCCTTCATGAGGGCGGCTTTTGTTATGGAAAGATGTATCAGAAGGTGGTGATAATGTGGAAATAACGGAAAAGGATCTGGAGATCATCAACAAGATGAGCAGTAAAAAGCTCGGCAAGGATGATGTATACGTTTTCAGGCTTGTCGCCTGCGATAATCAGGTCGACAGGGATATGGAGCGTTTCAGCGATGAGGCTCTTGAAAGTATGGCAAAGCTGTATATCGGCAAAACGGTACTTAAAGACCATATGCCGAAAACCGATAACCAGAGCGCGAGGATATTCCGCGCCGAGGTCGCAGACGGCGGAGGCGGGCTGAAACAGCTTATCGTATATGCCTATGTGCCGAAGATCGACAGCATGAAGGATTTTATCGAGGCGGTCGATACGGGGATCAAAAAAGAGGTCTCCGTCGGCTGTGCGGTAAAGACAAAGACGTGCAGCATATGCTCTCAGAAGATCGGGTACTGCGCACACCGTCCCGGCAAAAGCTACGACGGGAAGCTGTGCTGCGGCGTACTCAAGGAGATAACCGATGTGTATGAGATCAGTTTTGTTGCGGTGCCGGCTCAGAAGGGCGCGGGAGTGATAAAAAGCTTCACGCTGGAGCAAAGCACAGATCTGTCCGATAAGGACAGAAACGAGACCGAGAAAGAGCTTATCGGATTCGAGCTCTTTTGCATCGAAAACGAATTCGGAAAAGAATAATCAGAAAAGGAGACAAAAGCAATGGAAACAAAGATCAGCAAAAGAATGTATGAGCTTTCAGAGGAGATCAGAGGGCTGACAGCGGAGGCAAGGGTGCTCAGCAATAACGGGGAGCTTGCCAAGGCAAAGGAGAAAATCTCAAAAATGCATGAGCTGAGGGAGGCTTATGAGACCGAAAAGGAGCTTTTTGAAACGGAAAAGCTCCTCGGCGGCAGTGAGCCGAAGGAAAAGAAGCTTGTCGGAGCAGACGACGGCAAGACTGCACAGCTTGACCTTTGGACAAAGGCGCTGAAAAAGAAATTCCGCAATGATGACGCCAATGATGCATATAAGGCGACTATCCTGACTGAGGGGACATCTGCAACGGCAGGTTATCTCGTTCCGCAGGATATCTCCACCGCGATCAGGGAATACAAGACCAACAGGTTCAGTTTTGAGCCGTATATCCGCACCGAAAAAGTCAAGACCAAGACCGGAAGCAGGGTATACCGCAAAAGAGGAACGACCTCGGCATTTCAGCAGGTGGACGAGGGCGGTGCAATTCCGCTTATCGGTGTACCCGAATATGAACAGGTCACATTCAGCATCAAGGATTACGGCGGGATACTGCAGGTGACGAACGATCTGTTCAGTGATACGAACGAGAATCTCAGGGGCGAGATCGTAAAGCATATGGCATGGTGCAGAGAGGATACCATCAACAATAAGGTGCTCTCGATACTGACAGCCAAGACGGAAACTGCTCTTGACGGTGATATTGCCTCGATCAGGACTGCGCTTATAACTCTTCTGGGCGGAGCATATACCCCGACTGCTAAGATATTCACGAATGACGACGGCTATGCATATCTTTGCAACCTTCAGGACGAAAACGACAGGGATTACTTCTTCTATGACCCGAGGACGGGCGGAGCGCCGGCTATTTCGCTCGGCGGCATCATAGTTCCGGTCGTTCAGGTGCCCGATGCGGTAATGCCGTCAACTCCTGCGGCAAACAGCAAGACGGAGATGCCGTTCATTATCGGCGATCTGGAAGAAGCGGTAACAAATTTCGACAGACAGCAGTTCTCTATAGCAGCAAGCAATGAGGCGACAATAAGCTACGTTACCGGTGCCGGCACAGAGGAAGAGGAGACCGTGACGGTCAGCGCGTTCCAGAATAATCTGACCTTCTTCCGCGCATTCATGAGAAACGATTTCAAGAGTGTGGACAGCTCCGCATGGCTGAACTGCACCATTACGGCATGATGAACGGCGCGGAGAATAATGCCCTGCTGCAGGAGTGCGCAGAGTACAGCGGAATAGCCGAGCCGGAAAGCGATGATATTTTCCGCGCCTGCGTAGAATCCGCAGCCGAGCTGTGCAGAAGACAGACGGGGGAACAGGAGGACAGCCCTGTGCTGCGTCAGCTTATAAGATACACGGCGCACCAGATGTATTATGACAGAGCCGGAGAGTTGAGCAATAAGCAAAGCTCGGCAATGTCGGGACTGATGCATAACGCGCGCCTTGCACTGAGGCTCGGGAGGGACGCAGATGAACGCACTGACCCTTGACAAAAGGATAAAGTTGCAGCTGCGCGAGGGCGGATACGGAAGCAGCGGCGAAACGGTCAAAACAGAGCGAACGGTATACGCCTGTGTGCAGAAGCCGGGGCTGAGTTTTCAGACCCGGTCTGAATCGGCAGGGAGAAAGACCGACCTGACCGCGCATATAAAGCGAAGTGACTTTGACAGAGAGAGCTATACCCATGCCGTGATCGGAGGGATATCATACCGAATAAACGGCTCGGGCGCAAGCGTGAATGATCTGATGGTCAAGCTTTCGATGGAGCTTGACGGGTAAACAAAAAGCTCCGTCCTGAAAAAGAACGGAGCGAATGAGCCGGGCTTTTATGCAAGGCCGAGCTTGTTTATCAGAGCCTCCTGGAGCACAGCAGAGAAGTTGATGCTGTTTTTTTCTGCGGCGGCATTGAGCCACGCGGGAATAGTGCAGTTTTTGCGTATTGCCTTGGACCCGTATTTTTCGCTGTAGCTGTCCATATCGAGCACGACAAGAGTTACGAAGTCGCCGTCCTTTTCGATAGGTATACTGCCGGGAAGGGATGCCGGCGGAGCGGACTTGCCGTCCTCAAGCTCATCAAGCACCCAGCCCGATGCGGCGTCAACAGCCATTTCGACAGCTTCGGTAAGGCTGCCGCCCTGTGTGACACAGCCGGGAAGATCGGGAAAGGTAACACAATAGCCCTCGGATTTTTCGAGCGGAGTAAAATAAGCCGGATAGGTAAGTTTCATATGAATGCCTCCTTATGATATTGCAGGTGTTTATACTGATATGCCTGCCTGTCTGAAAATGCTTTTGACGGTCGTAGGGTCGAGATCACCCGGATGCTTTGGGATTGTGACTTTTCCGGGCTTTGTGGGATGGACATATTGATTATGTGAACCTCTGGTGTTTTTATAGACCCAACCGTCGGCAAGAATTATCTTTTCAACTTCTCTGAAACGCATCTGATCACCTCTTTATATTATTATATACGCATTATGCGCATTTGTCAAGCAAAGATGAATGGAGATGATGATATGCCCGATGATTTTTTCAGCATGGAATTTAAAAGTATAGGCGAGCTGATAAAGCGGCTCGATATGTTTGACGAAAAGCAAAGTACCGCAGTCATAAACGCGATGCATAAGGCGGGGGATATGATCGAGGCAGAGCAGAAAAGGCTTGCGCCTGAGTGCACGCGCGACAGCGTAAAGCAGAGCAAGGTATATACCACGAAAAAGGGCAGTATAGGCGTAACTGTCGGGTATCAGGCGGATTCTTTCAATAAGGACGAAAATGGCTTTGCGCCCGGCTTGGTCGGTACGGTCATGGAATATGGCAGACCCGGACAAAGCCCGGAACGATCAAGCCCGACCATGACGCAGGTGCGAAACGGCAAGGAAGTCGAGGTCAGCAAAGGTACGATACAGCCTCAGCCGCATATCCGCAGGGGATTTGATAATGTCAGGGAAAAGGCTGTTGAAATTGTTATCGACACTATAATGCAGGAGCTTGACAAGGCGTTCAACGGGTAAGGCATAGGGGCGCTTGCGCGGCTTAGTAAGAAAAGGAATGACGAAAAATGATACAAGACAGAATAAACGGTCTGCTCGCGACAATGAACGTACCGTATTATGCGAGGATGCCGACCTTTGCATCAGGAAAAGAGCCGGAACTGTATATCGTATACACGCTGTATGACAGGGTAAAGAGCCGTCTTGACGGGAAGATCGAGGCGGTGGAATATACGGTGACGGTAAACGTTATCGGCAGGATTACTGCGGCTGTCGATGACAAAAAGACGGATATCATTTCGCTGTTTGAGGAAAACAGTATATATTTCGCAGGCTGCAATTATTTGAGCGACAGCGATTTTCCGCAGAGGATCAGGAGGATCATGGATTTTTACTGCTGCGAAGAGCCTTCAATAATTCATAATTCATAATGCATAATGCATAATGGCGGCTCGCCCCCCTGAAAGGTAAGAAATTATTCGGGTCAAGGAACTTCTTTATACGGTGGAAAACTTGGAGAGGTTAAAATCAAAAAACGAAAGGAAGAATCAACATGAATGTAAAAGTAAAATCAGAAGTAAATGCAAGAGGTCTTGTCGTATGGCCGATAGTTGACGAGGACACCGAGGTGTGCGGTGCCGCCGTTGAGTTCGGTGAACGATTGAAAAACATAGGAGATCAGCTCCAGTCGAATACGCAGGCGGCGGCAAGCGATGGCGTCGTTGTCGAGACGTATACGGGAACAGGAACGGGCAATCTTACGCTCGGAGTGAGCGACCTGCTGCCGAGCGAGGAAACTCTGCTTTTCGGCAGGACGGTAGCAAGCGGAAACGTCGTTGTGACTACCGGCAAGGAAAAGACGCCCTGCGTCAGGACTGCGTTCATCACCGACCGCAGTGACGGCAAGGTGAATCTGTACAAATATTTCAAGGTGAAATATGCGCCGTATGAAAGAGCAACACAGCAGGTAAATGAAAGCGGACAGGCGACCTTTACGACTCTGACCGTAAACGGAACGTATTTCCAGAGCCAGAGCAGCGTTTTAGAGGGTCTGAAAGCCGAGGCGAAGGGCGTTGACCCGGCGACCGAGGCAGGCGCTGCATTCATTGCAAACTGGATGGCAAACCCCGATTTCATCGGCGGCAATGCTATGATGAACACATCGACTATAAGCGTTGACGGTGTGACAGTCCTCAGCGGCGCGACCGGAACAGTCGGAGACGCGACCATTATTACGGGAGCTGCAAGCGGCGGCACTGCACCGTACAGCTACAGCTACTACTACAAGAAACGCGGCAGCAACGTATGGCAGCCGCGCGGCGAAGGCGTTACGGCTGCTATGAATGCCGTAATGCCGGGAACAGTCGGTATCTATGACTTCAAGTGTATCGCCAAAGATGCAAATGACGTTGCGATCGAAAAAACATGGGAGATCAACTACGAGGCAGCGCCCCCGGAGCCTGACAATCCCTGAATCTGAAAAGGAGCGGCACTATGCTTAGGGAGATCGACAGAAAATATAATATCATTCATATCGCGGGAGAGGAATACCGGGTGCGGTTCTGCCTTGATGCGCTTTTATGTCTGGAGGTGCTTTACAGACCTGTAGAGGACATGAACGATCCGCGAGAATGGACAAGAGAAGATATCCTGCAGCTTGTCAGAGCCGCAATGTGTTCGCTTCCTGCCAATTATCCCGCCGTAAACCGGCGGGATTTTCCGGCAGTTATGCCGGATATCGCGGAGCTTGAAAAAAGAGTGCATGACAGGGATCTTCTCTGCCTTGCCTCTGAGCTTGCGGGGGCTTTGAAGCAGGCGTTCCCCGAAACGGAGGCTGCGGCAAAGATACAGAATGAAAGAAAATTTTACAGCCATATCGGGCATACAAAGGCTATCTTCTGTGACGAGATGGGAAACAGCGAGGCTGACTGGTGGCAAAGCACATACAGAGAAATAGAAAACAGGATAAACTGGTACATGGAGGCAAAGGGGCTGAAAGACAGACCTGTTATCGTGCGGCAGTTTGATGATGACTGAAAAACAGAATATCATCAAGCACTCAGCGTAAAGCGGGGTGCTTTTTTTATGTCGTGAAAGGGGGAATATGATGCCGGAAACAAGAAGTGAAACGGTGAAATTTTCGAGCAATACGAGCGGTCTGAAACAGGGCGTTTCGGAGGTTATAAATCAGCTGAATCAGCTCAATAAGGCTCTTGTCGATAATCAGTACAAGCAGAAGGACTGCAATAAGGCGATAAAGGAAGCACAGAAAGAGATCGACGCGCTGAACAAAAAGACCAGGGAAGGCAAGGAGCTGACCGAGGAGGACAAGGAAAAGATCGCGCAGTACAACAAAACGATCGAGGAGCAAAAGCTCAGATTGTCACAGCTGCGCACCGAACAGACTTCCCTTCGGCAGGCGATAAGCGAAACGAGCAAAAGCGTAGCGCAGGGGAATAAGGACTGGACGGTGCTGAAAGAAACCCTTGCGCACCTGACGGCGGATACGCTGAAAGCGCTGTCACAGAAACTCCTTCAGGTCGGTAAGGAAGTTATTCAGATCGGGCAGAATTTTTCGGCAAGTATGTCCGAGGTCGCGGCAATATCGGGAGCAAGCGCAGAGCAGCTCCGGCAGCTCGAGCAGACCGCGAGAGAATACGGCGCGACGACGAAATTCAGCGCGACCGAATCTGCGCAGGCGCTTAAATATATGGCTCTTGCCGGGTGGGACGCCGACCAGAGCATTGAAGCGCTCGGAAGTGTGCTTGATCTTGCGGCGGCGGGCGGAATGGACCTTGCACGCGCTTCTGATATCGTGACGGATTACATTACGGCCTTCGGGCTTTCCGCTGATGACGCGGCGCATTTTGCTGACGTAATGTCTTACGCTATGTCGAACAGCAACACTAATGTCGCGCAGCTTGGTGAGGCATACAAAAACTGTGCGGCAACAGCAGCAAGCATGAACTTTTCTCTCGAAGAGGTCACTGCAGCGCTTATGACGATGGCTAATGCCGGAGTAAAGGGCGGCGAAGCCGGAACAACTCTCAATACGCTTATGACACGACTTGCGACCGATGCAAAGGGCTGTGCTACGGAGCTTGAGGGCATGGGGATAAAAATATTTGACGATAACGATAATCTCAAAAGCCTGACAGAGATTCTACAGCTTGTGACGAGCGCATTTGACGGCATGAGCGATAAGCAGCAGGCGGCACTCAGCAAGGCTATTGCAGGCACGAACCAGTACAGCGGATTGCAGACGATACTTAAAGGTCTGTCGGACAAGGCGAAGGAAAGCGGACAGTCGTTTACGGATTATGCCGAAGCCTTGCAGCAGTGCGACGGGACTTCAAAGGACATGGCTAAGACCATGAGCAACAATCTTGCGGGCGATCTGAAAACGATGCAGTCGGCGTTTGAGGAGCTGGCACTTAAAATATACGAGGACGGCGAGGGTCCTTTGCGTTCCCTTGTGCAGACCATCACGAAGCAAGGTGTGCCGGCACTTGAAAATCTGATAAAGCATCTTGATGTGCTTGTGCCTATAGTTGTTGCGGCAGGGTCGGCTTTTCTTAGTTATAAGGCTGCTGTAGGAATACAAGATGTTATATCAGGAGTAACACAAGCTTACCGTGAACTTACAGGTGCAACAGAAGCGGCAACAAAGGCAACAGCCGCACACAATGCGGTTCAGGCGGCTAATCCGTATGGAATAGTTCTTGCTGCTTTAGGTGCGCTGGTAAGTGGTCTTACATCCTATATTATGATATCGCGAAATGCGGCTAAAGCTACCGAAGAGCTTAACAGCGAGACAAAAAACTGTCTCGAAACCATAGAAAGCGCAAAGAAGGCGGCATCAGAGCGGCAGGAACAGAGTGAAACGGAAATAAATGTACTTGGTACTCTGAAAGATCGTTATGACACTCTGCGGACTTCCGTAAGCCTGACGGCAGAAGAGAAAAAAGAGCTTGACGGCATCGCCACAGAACTATCGAAAACCATAGGGACAAGCGTTGAAAGCCTGAAAGAAAAGGACAGTACATACAAAGACCTTACCGGGGATATTGATGATTACATCGCCACGCTACAAAGGCAGATCGAGCTTGAAGCAAATAAAGATGAACTGACGGCGGCGTATAAATCATACAATTCAGCGCTTAAAGCGGCGACGGAGACCAGAGAAAAAATCGCAGAGCAGCAGGCAAAATTGGCAGAAAAAGAAGCCGAATTCGACAAGAAAATCGCAGAAGCAGAAAACAGCAATGACAGAAACAGATCTATTGATCTGGCGGCACAAAAGGAAAGAACGCTTGCCAAAGAACAGGAAAATCTTAATAAACTCAATGCCGCATGGGCTGACTATTACAACCAAGGCGGCAAGGCGGCTGACATAATCAAAAAAGTCAGTGAAGCAATGGGCAGCGGAGAAAAAGCGGCTCAGGAGTGGGAAGAGCATTACAATGCGCTTAACAGGACAACGGATGCCGCCGCGGTATCTCTGGATAAGCTGTGGAAAAAAACATCCGATACCGGAGACGCTGCGGAAGATGCCGCCAAGGATACGGATTATCTGACCGGCAGCCTTGGCGAACTGACCGAGAGTACAGAAGCGGCTGAAAAAGCAATATCAAAGACCGAAGAAACAATATCCGATACTCTTTCGGAGCTTGAAAGTATCGGAAGCCTGCTTGATAAGGTCGAAAAGGAAATGTCTGACTACGGCAGTATGAGCCTGAGTACCCTTAATAATATCATCAAAAAATATCCCGAATTGACGGATGCGGTCAATGATTACATTAACGGTCTGACAGACGAAAAGGCAATAATCGAAGGACTTAAAAAGGTCTATGACAGGGATGTCGAAAATTATAACAAGGCTGTCGCGGCAAAGAAAATGGCACAGCAGGGATTTATCAAATCCGCTGCGGAAAACAGTTCCGAGCTTGTCAATAAATATAAAGATCAGTATAACATTGATCTGAAAAACTTTACCGATCTGCAGGCAGCAAAGACGGCGGCTCAGAAACAGACTCTTCTGCGGATGCAGGAGGCGGAAGCCGAGTACCGAAAAATACAGGACGAAAAAAACTACATGGTCTTTCAGAATGCTTACGGCAAACAGGTGATGGCGCGCGACAGTAGCGGTAAATGGACGCAGCTAAGCGGCTCTGCGCTGGCAGCATACGAAAAGACCAGAACTGATTATTTTTCTGCACAGAAAGCATATGCGGAATTCGATCCCGATAAATTTGCAGATCAACTTGCAGCCGATATTGCAAAGACAATTCCGGGAGCAACAGCAGACAGTATCGTTAAACTTTCCGGCACGGGAAAAAATAATAGCACATCGGGAGGGTCGTCGTCTTCGGGAAATTCGGGCGGTTCTTCCAAAAACGACAGTGTTTTCACACGCAGTGCGTGGGGTGTTTTCGGCAGCGGAAAGACTGCGCTTGAAGCGTCGCTCAACTGGCTTGATAGAGGAAATTCACTCGGCAGATTCTCGGAGGAAACACAGCTCAGGCTTTTACAACTTTGGCGGCAGGGAAAGAACCTTTCTTCCGGCGGCACTTATGCGCTGACAAAAGACGAGGAATATCAGCTTGACAAAAAAATCTATGATCTGAAAAAATCCCTTGCTGAAAAAGAAAGCCGGGAAAAAGAGGAAACACTGAAAAAGCAGGAAGAAGCCGAAAAAGCCGCGGCAAAAAAACAGAAGGAACGAATGGAGCTTGCACAGGCTTCGTTTGAAGCCGAAATAAACAAACGCATAAAGCTCAGGCAGAAGGAAACTCAGGCGGTAAAGGAGCAAGCCGACAAAGAGATCGCTGCCATTGACGCCGTAATGAAAAAACGCAAGGAAGAAAACGACGATAAAAAGCGGCAGGACGAGATCGACAAGATCAATGCTCAGCTCAGATATAAGCACCTTGACGATCTCAGCCGCGGGGAGCTGCTGCGGAGGAAACAGGATATACTCAACGAGCAGGCGGAAGTGAACTGGGAAAGAATGCAGGAGGCCAACAAAGAGGGAATACGGACGAAATATCAGTCCGTGGAGGATAACACGTCAAGGGCTATTGAGGGCTTGCAGGACACTCTCGGACGTTTTACGGACGCCCTTGCCCGTATTACAGGAACGCAAAGCGCCGCGCAGAAGGTTGCAGGTAACAGCAGTGTGCAGAATTACTTCAATATTACGGGTGCGGGGCTGAGCAAGGATCAGATCATGAATCAGCTGATATCAAAACTGTACAGCGGATGACGGGGGGACGAAAAATGTATCTGAAAAGAGTAAAATACAGAAATGTACTCGGGGAGCTTGTTTTCGACGGGCATTACCTCTATTGCGAAGAAATAGACTGCTGCGGAGTGGGAACGATCGCAAATACCGAGCAGCTTATAAATTCGCACGGTACAGTGACGTCCTCGGTCTGTCTTGCCGGAAGATCGGTACCGTGCCGGTTCAAGCTTGTTGACAAGGACGGCGATCCGTATCTAAGGGAAAGAGTCGTAAGGGTGCTCAGTCCGCTTATTGAGGGAGAACTTGAAGTTCAGACGGAGCTTGCAGCTTATACAATAAAATGCAGACCGACGGAGATGCCTGTTATCAGGAGAACGGATGTTTTCTATGTCTGGCAGTGGGACACGGTATTCTATGCGGATTATCCGCTATGGCAGAGGGGCAGCATTACTCATGAGGCGGACACTGTTCCGTATAATGATATCACGGTCTTTTCAGTTTCGGGGGTAGAAATACCCTTAAAACTGAGATTTTATTCCGATGTTTCTTTGTTTTTTAATAAAACACAAGGCTCGCGGATGAATCTGCAGAATTTTCCTGTCGGTGCGGATTGGGTAGAGGTCAATACAAAAAATCTGACTGTATATGATAATAACGGGACAGACCGGAGCAATTGTATTGATCCGGAGTATAATATCGGCAGTATAAGACTTTTGCCGGGGGAAAACGTGATCTATTCGACAACAAGCGTTATCCGTATGATGTGGAATGATTATTCTCTTGGCGTGATATGAGGTGACGTGGAAAAATGGTTGTTAAGTTTTTTGACAGTCCGGACGGGGTCAGGAATAATAATGAGCTTTTTATTTTTGCGACGGAACACGTCCTGTCATTTGAATACGAAAAAAATTTTACAAAGGCAGGAAGTTTTGAACTGGGGCTGAGCTTTGAACGAGGAACGCTTGAAAAGCTTTATAATAACGCGCTGGCGGAAATCAACGGTGAGTGGCTTATCATTGAGTCGATAGGATATGACTATAAAAAAATATATCTGACCGGTCACGGTCTGGGCAGTGTTCTGAACCGAAGAGTAAGCACGTTTATTCCCGATGCGCAGGAGCCGGGAACACAAGGGTATGATGCAGTTTCGGGAACAACGGCGCAGTGTATAGAGCATTACATCAACAATAACTTTATTTCTCCGGCAGACGAGGAAAGAGAAATGCCGATGAGCTTTATTGCAGGCGGAGTGACAGGCATTGTCAGCGACGGATATATGGCGCGGCTTGAAAACTGCGCCGATATTATAACTGAGCTGTGTGAAAATGCAGGAATAGGCTTTGAAACCGATCTCAGCGGCGGCATAATACGTATTATTTTGAAAAATACCGTTGATAAATCCATCGGACAGTCAGACAGACCGAGGGTTATTTTTTCGGCTGAGCGCGGAAACGTCACGGAGATCAGCTTTGAACATAGTACCGGAAATTACTATAATGCCGTATATGCTACAGGTGCGGATGTGACGCAGACTGTTTATCGCAGACCATGGATCATACCGGAAGGAATAGACAGGCGCGAATGTGCAACGGACGTCAGCGTTGAAAGTGTTGAGGATATCCGTGATTATGCGCTTAAAGCCGTCGAGAATAACACGGAAACACACAGCTACGATTTAGCGGTTCCTTCGGGAGATTACGGGAGAAAATATGAGATCGGAGATATAGTTACGATCGAAGAAAAAGAGCTTGGCAGAAGATATACTGCAACGATCACGGCAGTGCAGTTTTCATTTTCTGCAGAAAAGAAGAATGTCAGGATAACTCTCGACCGGGCAAAGCCGAAGCTGCTGAACACGATCATAAACAATGTTATGAATAAAACAGCAAGGAGGAACTAAAAATGTTTGATATTATTCAGGGCGACAGTATTGATCTCGCTGTGATCATAACGGAAAACGGACAGGTGCATGAATACAGTGCAGATGAAACAGTCCGCTTCGCGCTCAGCGAAAGCAGGGACAGCAGCGGAGTTGTGATCTCCAAGATCATGAGCTATGAAAACGGAGATTATACTGTAAGTCTGAGTCCGGCTGAAACAGGATCACTTATCCCGGGGAAACAATACTGGTTCGATATCGGGCTGCAAAGCGGAAGTGATTATTACAGGGTAATACCGTGCAGGGAAGTCCGTATCATTCCGGGAATATCGAAGGCGGTGACAACATGACGATCAGCGGAAATATAATCATAAAAACAGTTTTATCGGGAGATATCGGGAAAGCCTATCCCTCTCCTCCCGTTCCGTCAAGGGGCGACCACTACACAGATCAGTTGAACTATACTGCGGTCATGACGCAGGCAATAACAAAGGAGGTTGATACATAATGGGATATACAAAAGAAA
>CACYWT010000033.1 GCA_902778175.1 uncultured Ruminococcus sp.
CAGTCGATACCGGAGTGCAGGCAGAAACAACTCTTACTGTATTTGGAATGTACAGTATTGCGGCAAGCTGCCGCACAACAGGATCGGGAACCTCGATGAAATCATATATTGATCTTGTCGTAAGCTACGGGAACAACCAGCTTGGAACTGTAACTCTTACGACAAGAAGCGCAGGTGCGGCAGGTCAGACCGGAGCGCAGAAATTAAGATTTATCGTTGCGGACAATAGTAATGCTCTGGTGCTGAGATTTACCGATCTGCCAAACTTCAATACAAGCTATATCAATCAGGATCTTCTTTTTGAGAAGAGTAAAAAGATATTTGCTATAAATTCATATACCGGATCGCAGGCGGCAAGCAGAAACTATCTTTCGACCGACGGAACCGTCATATTTGCCGAAACAGGCAATACAACGCTCATATATGACAGACTCGGATATGCTCTGACAGAGCCGGGAAAGATAGAGCTTATCGAAAGCAAGGTGTTCACCTCTTCGGGAATAAAATCCGAGGAAATAACAAGTCTTTATGACAGCAGCACTGTCGCAGTTGACGGGACATATCCTGTTAACGGGGTGAATTATTACGCGGTTGATGAACATACGGTAATGGTAATATAAAGGCAACACCGCTGGGAGAACGCCTTACGGCTTAGCACCGCATATGCTGCGCCCGAAGGAAGTGCCCTTGGGGTACTCTTTTTCCGTCATTCTGCACAAAACTCGCTTGATAAGGTTAACTACGCTCGTTTTGCACATTCTGACGAAAAAATTGACGGCGCATCTGCGGCACTATCTTTGTGCGGTATTGCCTAAACCTGCGAATAACCTCCAAACAAAAATTTTTATTAATTTTTTTGTTATTTTTAATATAAACCCTTGTATTTTTTTGTAAAATGCATTAGAATAGTATTAGTAAATTATTAGGAGGTAATTCCCATGGTTAAAGTTGCTATTAATGGTTTCGGCCGTATCGGTCGTCTTGCGTTCAGACAGATGTTTGGTGCAGAAGGTTATGATGTTGTTGCTATCAACGACCTCACAAAGCCTTCAATGCTCGCTCACCTTCTCAAGTATGATACAGCTCAGAAGGGCTACTGCGGCATCATCGGTGAGAATCTTCACACCGTAAGCGCAGATGACGAGGCTAACACGATCACAGTTGACGGCAAGACCCTTCAGATCTATGCTAAGGCTAATGCTGCTGAGCTTCCCTGGGGCGAGCTCGGTGTAGATGTTGTTCTCGAGTGCACAGGCTTCTACTGCTCAAAGGAGAAGTCAATGGCTCACATCAACGCAGGCGCTAAGAAGGTTGTTATTTCTGCTCCCGCAGGCAACGACCTCAAGACAATCGTTTACAGCGTAAACGAGGGTACTCTTACAGCTGATGATCAGATCATCTCTGCTGCTTCCTGCACAACAAACTGCCTCGCTCCTATGGCTAAGGCTCTTAACGATTATGCTCCGATCCAGAGCGGTATCATGAGCACGATCCACGCTTACACAGGCGATCAGATGATCCTTGACGGTCCTCACAGAAAGGGCGACCTCAGAAGAGCAAGAGCAGGCGCTGCTAACATCGTTCCTAACTCAACAGGTGCTGCAAAGGCTATCGGTCTTGTAATTCCTGAGCTGAACGGTAAGCTCATCGGTTCTGCACAGCGTGTACCGGTTCCGACAGGTTCCACAACTATCCTTACAGCTGTTGTTAAGGGCGCTGACGTTACCAAGGAAGGCATCAATGCTGCTATGAAGGCTGCTGCTTCTGAGTCCTTCGGCTACAACGAGGATCCGATCGTTTCTTCTGACGTTATCGGCATGAGATTCGGTTCTCTCTTCGATGCTACACAGACAATGGTTAGCAAGATCGCTGACGACCTCTATGAGGTTCAGGTTGTTTCATGGTATGACAACGAGAACAGCTACACAAGCCAGATGGTAAGAACTATCAAGTACTTCGCTGAGCTTGCATAATCAATAATTGATAATTGATTTATCCCGGTGCAGAAATGTACCGGGATTTTTTTCTGATATCGTCACAGGCGCAAAAAAATACCGCAGAAAGTTTCGCTGCCTTCTGCGGTATTATTATTTATGTATTATTTGTAATATTCATTTACAGCCTTGATGAAATCCTTCTTGCGCTGCTCGGCTGTATCCTTGTTTCCGCCGAGAGTATAGGAAACGAGATATTTTCCGTTGTCGGAGAGAGAAGCTTCGATCGCAACATCTCCTGCGATCCCGTCCTCACCGAATACATAATACTTACCGTCCTTTTTGACTTCGCCGGTAACACGCTTGCCTTCGTCATTCATTTTTTCGGTATCGTATTCATACAGCTCGACATATGCCGGAACATCATCTACGGCGAAAACATATCTGTCGCCGTCCTTTGCGCCGATAACACCGTACATCATTTCTGTCGGTTTGCAGTCGGACGGAATATATCCGAGTGCGGTCAGATATTTTTCAAGACCATCGAGATTATTATCGTAATCGCTTGCCTTTACGGTTTTGGGATCAGGCGCGCTTTCAGTCGTAACTCCGGGAAGAGATTGACCGCCTACTTTCATACAACCGCAAAGACATACGGCTGCCGCTATTATTGATATTACAGTTAGTATAATTTTCTTCATAATATCCTCCTTGTAAATAATATATCACGGGGACGGTTTATTATTGCCCCGTTGACCGTAACAATAGTTATTATAACCTATCCTGCCTTTAAGTTCAAGTGTTTGGCTTAAAATCCTGTCGGACGGTTGTAAGGTTGATTATAATTCTGCTGAACCTGTCCGGGCTGAACGGTATCGTATACGGGCTGTACGGGACGGGGAGCGGGATCAAAGCTCTGCTGCGTCTGTACAGTCTGCGGTATGGGGTTGTTGTAATTCTGCTGAACCTGTCCGGGCTGAACGGTTTCGTATTCCGGCTGTACGGACTGAGGAGGAATATCATTTTCGGGCTGCGCAGGCTGAGCTGACATATTCTGTCCCGGCTGTACGGGGGAGGTATAGAAGTTTCCGTAGAAAGATGCGGCGCGGCTGTCGCCGTTCATATACATATTGATACCGCTCATGCGCAGAGAATTAACTGCGCCTTTCACAGCTTTGACATAATCTCCGGCAAAGCCTGCTATTCCGATCAGCGCTGCCGATGATGCTATGAAAAACACATGGAACATGACCGAGGCTACTGTATTGTTTTTGATTATTTCTCCGGGATTTGTGACGGAAGAGGAGGTATAGAACAATCCTCCGGAAAAGCCGTTTATATCGTATGTAACAAGCAGGACAATATTCATCAGCGCGATCAGAAAGCCCATTATCCTGAAAAATCGTGCGCCGTAAGCCGAAACGGTAATTCCGCGGAGAGTTTTTCCTGCCGATGTAAAGAAAACAAAGCCTGAGATCGTCCAAAGGGAAAGCAATACCAAAGGCAGGGCGTACATGAAAAGAAGTCCGTAGAAATCTTTGTTGTAGGAGGAGGATTCCACAAGACCGGAAAGCTTGGTTATCACTGAAAACAATCCGGTCAGGCAATAAAAAAGGAAAAGACCGCAGAACACTCTTGCCGAGGTCATAACTGTATGGCGCAGAGTTATCGGTTTAGAGCGGTTTGTTGACGAAAGATAATTAACAGAGCCGATAGCGGCAGGGATAAGGGCGGCGAAGGGCAAAAACATTTTCATTCCGAATTCCGCCATTAACAGGGATTTTGAATCTATATCGAACTGAGAATCTGCAAATTCGGAATTATTATAATTAAAGCAGAACAACATTCCGAAAAGCAAAGATGTCATCATAACAGCGCAGCACAGTGCGACGGCGGCGATTCTGTTTCTGCGGACGGTTTTCCCGACAAAAGCCGCATTATCCGCCATAGGATTCATGACAGGCATAAACATAAACGGTTGATTCAAATTATTTTCCACCTTCCGTATGTCTGCTTACAAAAGCCGACAATCATTTCTTCTTATATTATATACAATTCTTTATTTTTCGTCAACTCCGGCGCAGTGCCCTTTTCTGCCTTGCGGCAGAAAGATTGATCCGTGGAGGAACTAAACAAGGGGACGCCCTCTTTCCCAGGGCGTCCCCTCTTAAAAAAAGCCCCACTGGGGCTTTTTTTAATTCACCCCTTGCGGAGGTTGCGGAGGGATTCTCACGCAAGAGTGTTTCGCCGACTGCGGTCGGCGACCAAAGGCTCTGCCTTTGGAAACTGCCGCCTTTGAAAAGGCGGGCGAAACTTTGCCGTTCTGTTTCCCACGAGTTTCTTCCCGGCGCGAGTTACGAAGCTTCCCTATGTGCCCAGAGCGGAGCCGGAGGCGCAGCGACCAACGCGAATTGCCCAGTGCGGGCACGCACGCCGCAGGGTAAAAAATATCGGACACGACAGAAACGTCATGCCCGATTTTTTTTTAATTTGTTATGATTATTTGGACTTAACCTTCCAAAGCTCATTAGCGTATTCAAGAATTGTACGGTCAGAGGAGAACTTGCCGCAGTTAGCGGTGTTCATAAGACACTTGTAACCAAATGCTCTCTTATCCTTGTAATCGTTGTTTACGCGGATCTTTGTTTCGATGTATTCGGGAAGATCTCTGAGAATGAAGTAATGGTCAGCCTTGTGCCAGCTTGTTCCCTTGAGGAGAGAATCATGCAGCTCTGCAAATGATCCTTCGCCGGTCTTTCCGCCGTCTGAGAAACGTCCGTCGATAAGTGTGTCGATGACTTTCTTCATTTCCTCGTTCTCGTCATAGAGCTTCTTGGGATCATAGCTGTTCTTCAGCTCGTTGATCTCTTCAACTCTTGCGCCGAAGATGTATTCGTTCTCTTCGCCTGCGCACTCTGCGATCTCAATGTTAGCGCCGTCATAGGTACCGATCGTTACAGCACCGTTAGCCATGAACTTCATGTTGGAAGTACCGGAAGCCTCTGTGCCGGCTGTGGAGATCTGCTCGTGAATGTCAGCAGCGGGAATGATCTTCTCTGCATAAGATACATTGTAGTTGGATACGAATATTACCTTCATCTTGTTGTTGACTTCGGGATCGTTGTTTACAAGATTAGCGATCTCATTGATGTACTTGATGATAGCCTTTGCTCTTGCATAACCCGGAGCAGCCTTTGCGCCGAAGATGAATGCGGTCGGGGTGAAGTTCGGGAGCTTGCCTTCCTTCAGACGGAAGTAGATAGCCATGATAGAGAATGCGTTCATGAGCTGTCTCTTATACTCGTGCAGACGCTTTACCTGGATATCATAGAAGAAGTCAGGATCGATCCAGATGCCTTCGTGCTTCTGAATGAACTCGGAAAGCTCTTTCTTCTTCTGATACTTGATACCGCTGAATTTGTCGATATTCTCCTGTGTGAGATGCTTTTCAAGCTTCTTGAGCTCGTCAAGGTTGCGCAGCCACTTGTTGCCGATAAGATCAGTGATGAACTCGGAAAGCTCGGGGTTGCAAAGACCAAGCCAGCGACGCTGTGTAACGCCGTTTGTCTTGTTCTGGAAACGCTCCGGATAGAGTGCATACCACTCTTTGAGTGTTTCGTCCTTGAGGATCTGTGTATGGATAGCAGCAACGCCGTTTACATATGTAGAAATGTAAGTAGCCATTCTTGCCATATGTACGCGATGACCGTCTACGATCTGCATATTCTCAATATCAGCCTTGGAAACCTTCTTTTCCTTCAGCTCAGCCATAAGCTTGTCGTTGATCTTTACGATGATCTCGTAAACATCAGGAATTACGCTCTTCATGAGCTTGATATCCCACTTCTCAAGAGCCTCCTGCATTACGGTGTGGTTGGTGTAGGAGAAGGTCTTGCGCGCAACGTCAAGAGCCCAGTCAAAGTCGCAGCCGTCGTTTGTAAGAAGTCTTACGAACTCAGGGATAGAAATTGTCGGGTGTGTATCGTTAAGCTGGATCGCAGTCTCATCAGCAAAGTGTGAGAGATCTGTGCCGTATTTAGCCTTATATTTCTTGAGTATATCCTGAAGTGATGCTGAGGAGAAGAAGTACTGCTGTTTAAGTCTGAGTACCTTTCCTTCATAGCTGTTGTCGTTCGGATAAAGAACCTTGGAGATGTTTTCTGCATCGTTCTTTTCCTTGACAGCCTCGTCATATTTGCAGTCATTGAATTCAAGGAAGTTGAAATCGCTGATAGCCTCAGCCTCCCACAGACGGAGAGTGTTGATATTCTTTGTGCCGTAGCCGATGATAGCCATATCATAGGGAACAGCCTTTACTGTCTGGTCAGCGAAGTTTACAGTTACGATATCCTCGTTTCTTCTGATGCACCACGGATCACCGAAACGCTGCCAGTCGTCAGCAACCTCTACCTGGAAGCCGTCAACTATCTCCTGCTTGAACAGACCGTACTTATAGCGGATGCCGTAGCCGTCGAGCGGTACGTCATGTGTAGCGGCACTGTCAAGGAAACAGGCAGCAAGTCTGCCGAGACCGCCGTTACCGAGAGCAGCGTCGTCAATCTCTTCAAATACGTTGATGTCAATGCCCTTGTCAGCAAGAAGCTTCTTTGTCTGCTCAAGTATGCCCATAGCATACAGGTTGTTGTACATCATACGACCCATAAGGAATTCAGCGGAAAGATAATATGCTCTTCTGCCGCTTGCATGATTTCTCTTGCTTTCTGCCCATCTTTCTGAAATGTCGCCCATCATAGCCTTGCCGAGTGCTTCGTGGAGCTCTGCGGGTGAAAGCTCGTTAAGCTCCTTGCAATACTCGTTCTTTGCTGTAAGCACGAGGTTGTCGATAATGGCATTCTTCTTCATCTTTTTGTCATCCTCCAGCCTTCTGTAATTTTTTGACAAATTATAGAGTTTCTTAGCAATTTTAGGAGTTGCTGCTCCTTTTTTCATTCTCCAGGTCCAGTTGCCGCCGAGTGTTGACGGTGTATTGATCCTTGCCTCGCCGCCGAGACCGAGGATATCCTGCATCTGAACTATGGCATAATCACTGACGCTCGCATAAGCGGTGCGAATGAAGCCCCAGTTGTAGCCTTCGGTCTTATCCAGTCTGCAATAATCAACGGCATAGTCGATATCCTTCTGCTTTGCACTTGACAGCCAGCCCATAATGGTATCGTTGTCGTGAGTGCCGGTATAGCATACGCTGTTTGCCGTATAGTTATGAGGCAGATAATCGCTGTCCTCTTTTGAATCGAATGCAAACTCCAGTATTTTCATACCCGGATAGCCCGAATCTTTCAGCAGCTTCTTTACGCCCGGTGTCTGGAAGCCCAGATCCTCTGCGATGATCGGAATATCTCCGAGACGCTGCTTCATTTTCTCAAAGAATCTCATCTTTGGGCCGTCGAGCCATTCTCCGACAACTGCATCCTTTGCTCCGTAGGGGATAGCATAGAACTGATCGAAGGCTCTGAAATGGTCGATCCTTGTTACATCAAACATTCTTGCGGCGCCTGCAACACGGCGGATCCACCAATCGTAATTGGTTTCCTCAAGATAGATCCAGTCATACAGCGGGTTGCCCCAGAGCTGACCGGTTTCCGAGAAATAATCCGGCGGACAGCCTGCCACGCAGACGGGCTTACGCTCGTCGTCGAGCCAGAATACATCGGGGTTAGCCCATGTATCCGCACTGTCCATTGCCACATAGATCGGCATATCGCCGAAAAGCTTTACGCCGTTGTCATTAGCGTATTCTTTAAGCTCTTTCCACTGTCTGTAGAACATAAACTGTGTCCATTTCCAGAACATTACGTCCTCATACAGCAGTCTGAGATAGTAATCTATGGTATCGGGATTGCGGTATTTGATAAGGTGGTCAGGCCAGTCTGTCCACGGCTTATCGTCAAAGAACTTCTTTACAGCCATATACAGAGCGTAGTCTGTAAGCCAGCTGTTTTCGTCACGCATGAAATCCCAGAATTCCTGCTGATCCTTCTGCTTGAAGGCTTCATATGCCTGCCTGAGCACATCAAAGCGGATATTGTACAGCCTTTCATAATCGACGTACTGTTCGTTTGAGCCCCAGTCGATTTTCTTGAGGTCATCTCTTATAAGGAGATCCTCATCGCAGAGCATATCCAGATCAATCATATACGGGTTGCCCGCATAGGTTGAAAAGGACTGATACGGCGAATCACCATAGCTGGTCGGTCCCACAGGAAGGAGCTGCCAGTATTGCTGACCGGAGGCTTTCAGGAAGTCCACGAATTCATAGGCAGCCTTACCCATAGTTCCTATTCCGTAGGGGGAAGGCAGTGAAGTAATCGGCATAAGTATGCCAGCACTTCTTGGCATAGATCAATCATCTCCGTTCTATTATATTATATTTTGCGTGCTTTTTCCATTAACACTTTCGTATATTGAAAAAGTTTTTACATTCGTAATATATTTTATCACGATTTTTATTTATAATCAATAGTTTTGCACAAAATTTTCGTATATTTGTTTTTGAAATTGTTTTTTTTGATTCTTTTATACAAAAATCAGTCTTCAGGCTTGTTATTCCGGGAGCTTTCCGGACAGCCGGCGGGCTTCCTCAGCAGCAAGCGCAAGGGCGGCAAGCGCTGCGCGAACTCTGACTTTTTCGCGGCTTTCGTTTCCGTCGGGCGGAGAAAGTATGCTTCTTGTTCCGAGGCTGCTGCTCACGCCGATAAAAACCGTACCGACGGGTTTATCGGGTGTGCCGCCGGAGGGTCCTGCGATACCGCTGGTCGATATCCCGATATCCGCGCCAGACATACGGCGAACTCCCTCAGCCATTTCGCAGACGGTACGGTGGCTGTATTCGGTAAGCTCGTCGAGGGTCTTCTGCGATACCCCAAGGATCTCATGCTTTATCCTGTTGGAATATGAGCATATACCGAGTTCAATGATTTCCGATGCTCCGGGAACGGAGGTTATCATTTCGGATATCATTCCGCCGGTAAGGCTTTCCGCTGCGGCGATCTTCAGACCGTATTTTTTAAGCAGCCCGACAAGCTGCGGCGCTGTATTGTTATTATCAGTTTCCATATGATCACCTGATCGTGTTGCGTAATAATACACTTTAATTTTAGCATTATTTTTATAAAATAACAACATTTTTTTGCGAAAATACATTATTTTTTTAGTTAAAAAACAAAAGACCTGTATTGTTCGCAGACTTGTTCATAAATTATTAACAATTAAAGAGTGATAAAAGAATATACTATATAATATATTATTGTCAAGGCGACACCGCGCAAAGACAGTGCCTTGAAAATTATTATCTGACCGAAGGGAGGTGCTGTAATGCTGAGAGATCAGTCTTTTTTCAGCGTACTGATAATAAACATTTTTATTGCAGTAATATGGCATTTTGCGGTATTCATGATCTGCATACTGATGGATACAAGCTTTTTCAATGAGGAGAAAAAGATGTACCGTCCGAAAAAATGGGAACGCGGCGGCAGATTCTACAGCGACACACTGAAAATCAATTCATGGAAAGATATAATGCCGCAGTATATCGGCAAAAACGGTTTTTCAAAGGATCATCTGGATGCTCTGTCGCCGGAATATCTTGATGAATTTATTATGGAAACCTGCCGCGGAGAATGGAACCATACCGCAAACTGCGTTCTCTGCATAGTACTTATGATAATAAACCGTCCTCTGTCCGGAGCGATTTTTTCTCTTCTGGTATTTGCGGCTAATATGCCGTTTACGCTGATACAGAGATATAACCGTTTCCGTTTGCAGAAACTCAGGCAGACGTTGATAAGAAAATCAAACAGAGGAAGAAAAGGGACTGTCTTACAGACGGGAAAGGAATAATTTATGGACTGGTTTTTTACATCTGCCGAAGCACGTCCCGGCAGCACCCTCGTCATTACGGGAGAGGACGCCGCGCATATCACTAAATCTCTGCGTATGTCCGTAGGGGAAGTGATAACCATGTGTTCTCCCGAAGGAGCGGAAATGCTCTGCAGGATCGAGAGAATAACCGCCGAAGGAGTATTTGTACAGGTCGTGACAAAGGAACAGTGCTGTCATGAGCCGACAGTCGGCGTGACGCTGTATTTTGCGCTGACAAAGGGCGACAAGCCCGAAACAGTAATACAGAAATCCGTAGAGCTTGGCGCGGTGAAGATAGTGCCGGTGCTTACAAGGCGGTGCGTTTCACGTCCCGACGGAAAAAGCATGGACAAAAAGCTTGCGCGTTACCGCAAAATAGCGCTGCAGGCTGCGATGCAGTCGCGCAGGGGTATCATTCCTGAGATCGGGGATATGAAGGATCTGAAAAATGCCGCGGCTGAGCTTTCAGGATATGACAAGGCTGTTGTATTCTATGAGGGCGGCGGAAAACCGCTCAGGGAAATAATTACGGGCATTGATAAGACCGTCGCTGTATTTATCGGTCCGGAGGGAGGCTTTGACGAGGAGGAAATCAGCCTTCTCACGCAAAACGGCGCCGTATGCGCGACCCTCGGCAAGCGTATACTCCGCGCCGAAACAGCCCCTCTTGCAGCCCTTGCCGCCATAATGTTCCATACGGGAAATCTTGAATGAGCGGCGCATGATCGCAGAGCCAAAAATCAGGGAGGTATATAACAATGTTAGGAATTATCGGAGCAATGGATATCGAGGTAAACGGTATCATAGCAAAAATGGAAGAGCCGCAGGAAAAGACCGTCAGCTCTATGAAATTTACTGTGGGTAAGATCGGAGGAACGGAATGTGTCGTCGCAAAATGCGGTATCGGCAAGGTCAATGCCGCTATGTGCGCCCAGACAATGATACTCTGTTTCAAACCCGATATGATAATCAATACCGGTATCGCCGGAAGTACTTCGGACAAGACCCATATCGGCAGCGTTGTAATAGCAGAAAATGTCGTTCAGCATGATTTCGATACGACAGCCCTCGGTGATGAAAAGGGTATGCTTTTCCTGCCTGATGAAAATATCGTATTTATCCCCACCGATAAAAAGCTCAGAGATGAGCTTTCTGCTGTATGCGCAAGCCTTGATGATGTTGACCATACTATCGGAAATATCGCAACGGGCGATCTCTTTATTTCTACAAGGGAGCTTCGCAGCAAGCTCAATAAGAAATTTGCTGCCATTGCCTGCGAAATGGAGGGCGGCAGCATAGGTCATGTCTGCTATGTCAACCGTGTGCCGTTCTGTATCCTCAGATCCATCTCCGACGACAATTCAAGCGACAGCGGCGCGGCTGAGGAATATCACGTTTTTGCTCAGTCCGCAGCGGAAAAGGCTATTGAGATCATTACCGCCTTTATCGCAGGTCACGAAAAATGATCAGGATAGACCTTATTACGGGCTTTCTCGGCTCGGGCAAAACCACATTCATAAAAAAATACGCCCGTTATCTTATGGATAAGGGCTTGCGTATAGGCATACTCGAAAATGATTACGGCGCGGTAAATGTTGACGTTATGCTTCTCGGAGAGCTTGAGGGCGAACGCTGTATGCTTGAAACGGTTGCAGGCGCCTGTGACGGCGACTGCCGCAGACGCAGGTTCAAGACCAAGCTTATCGCGCTTGCCATTAGCGGCTGTGAAAGAGTTATCGTTGAACCGAGCGGGATATTCGACACGGACGAGTTCTTCGATTCGCTGCGCGAGGAGCCGCTCGACAGATGGTACGAAACAGGCAGCGTTATCTGTATTGCCGACGCGGGGCTTCGGGGCGGTCTTTCCGCCGAGGAGAGGTTTATCCTCGGCTCCCAGTGCGCCAGCGCAGGAGCAGTGCTTATGAGCCGCACCCAGCTTTATACGGAAAAGCAATGCCGTGACGCCGCAGAAATCGTCAGAGCCGCCGCAAAGGATATCGGCGCCGATGTGGGAAATGAAAGATTCATTTTTACTCCTTGGGACGAACTGACAGATAATGACATGGATTCGCTTTCCTGCTGCGGCAGGGGCAGCAGCGATTTTGTCAAGAAATTCAGGGAAACAAAGGATCACAGTACTCTTTATTTCATGCATAACGGTCTTGACCGGAAATCGGCTGCGCAGCTTACGGATAAGCTTATGAGCGACCCGTCCTGCGGAAAAATTCTCAGGATAAAGGGCTTTTTCTGCGAGAACGGACAATGGTTCGAGCTTAATGCCGCGCAAAGCTCCGTTACCTGTACGGAAATTCCGGAGGGACAGGATATCATTATAGTCATAGGGAAAGATCTTGATAAAAAGAATACAGAAAAATATTTCGGGAGAGATCAGTCATGAACATTCTTATCACCGCCGGCGGAACCGCTGAGCCTATCGACAGGGTGAGAAGCATTACCAATACAGGTACGGGAAAGCTCGGCAGTCTGATCGCGGACTGCGCCGCCGGATATGAAAAGACGGAAAAAATATTCTACATACACTCAAGGAACGCCGTTCTTCCTTCAAGCGGCAGAGTAACTCTTATACCGATAAGCTCGACTCAGGATCTTGAGGACGCGGTAAGAAAGCTTGCCGCAGACGAGAGGATAGACGTCATCATTCACAGCATGGCTGTCAGCGATTACCGGGTCCGCGCTGTTATCGGGGCTGAAATGCTTGCCGGCGCGGGCGGCAGTACGGAAAGCATACTTGAGCTTTTTGACGCTAACGATATGAGAAGGGGCTGCAATAAGCTTTCTTCCTCAATGAAGGATCCCGTTATACTGTTGGAGCCGACGCAGAAGGTGCTTCCGCTGATGCGCTCTCTTATGCCGCAGGCAAGGCTTGTGGGGTTCAAGCTTCTCGATCATGTTCCGAGAGAGGATCTGATTCTGGTAGCGCAAAGACTTCTCGAAAAAAACGGCTGCGATTATGTTCTTGCCAATGATTATGCCACTGTCGAAGCCGGCGCTCACGAGGGTATACTGATAGACCGCAGCGGCGAGCTTGGCAGCTTTGTCGGCAAGGAGAATATCGCAAAGGGAATAATGAAAATACTTATGGAGGAAAAACAATGAACATAATACTCGGAATAACCGGCAGCATTGCCGCATACAAGGCAGCGGATATAGCAAATTCCCTGACAAAGCAGGGGCACAGCGTTTTTGCCGTAATGACTGATGCTGCTCAGAAATTCATCACTCCGCTGACCCTGCAGACGCTTACGAAAAATCCGGTCTATACGGATATGTTTGCCGCGGAAAAGCCGGAGGAGGTCGCGCATATCGCTCTTGCGCAGAAGGCGGATCTTGTGCTTGTCGCGCCTGCAAGCGCCGATTTCATAGCCAAAGCCGCAGCAGGTATCGCGGACGATATGCTGACGACGGTAATGCTGCCGCTGAAAAGGGAAACACCGGTGATAATCTGTCCGGCTATGAATACATTCATGTATGACAATCCGGTAACGCAGCGCAATCTTGCCGTACTTGCCGGACTCGGATACAGGATCGTGGAGCCGAGGGAGGCGCTTCTCGCCTGCGGGGTGACCGGGCGCGGCGCGCTTGCCGATATCGACGCCATACTTGCCGCCTGCGCTGAGGCGGCGGATAAAGCCTGATCCTGCTGATATATGACATAAAAAAACGGCTGCCGAATTTTTAAGGCAATACCGCACAAAGATAGTGCCGCAGATGCGCCGCCAATTTTTTCGTCAGATTGTGCAAAACGAGCGTAGTTAACCTGACGGTTATCAAGCTGTGCGGTGTTGTCTTAAGTGCGGCAGCCTTGATCTTTTATTATTCGCTCCGGTGTTCATCGGGCATAGTTTCGGCTTCGTCCCTCAGTGCGCGATAGCCGACAACAAAAGCCATTGCTTCAAATACAATGGAGAACTGACATATCGTTGCTGTGGTCAGCTTGCCCTTTTCCATACCGAATACGGAGCCTATTGCATTAAGCGCGTCCTTGCCGCCGTCAATGAACAGTACAGCGCCAAGAATTATTATCAGCAGCCCGATACCGCCGAAAACTATCGCAGTGATCAGCAGGGGCTTGTTTTTCAGCATAGGAATTCCTCCCTTGTATCAGTACAGTAATGCGCCGTAGCGTCCGGCGAGGGCTTTAAGCTCGTTTTCGTCGATATCACAGCGCGTATCCACTATCAGCCGTCCCTGAAAATAACGCAGAGCAGCCTCAAGCGTTGTACAGTCGTTTGCGTGTACCGTTACCGGCAGACGGGTGATATTTGCGTTGTCGGCAAGCAAAGTCGCGTCGTCTGCTGAGTGAAGCTCAATATAGACGGAGTTGACTGCCTCGTCGTCAAGGTCGATTATATCCTCTTCAAGACCGACGGTACATTCGATCGGCTCGGACATTACCATATTATCGGACAGGAAAAATGCTTCGCAGTCCACAGCGGCAGCATAGCTGTCCTTTTCTTTATCCGATTCAAAGCGGCAGGGGCGGCTTTGAATGATCTCTGTCTTTTCCTTTGTGAGCGTACCCTGAGCCGATATGAATATATCTGCGCCGTTTTCGCTGAGCAGGGATATTTCTTCTTCGCTCAGATCTCCCGTTGCGATAAGCGGTATCTCCGCATGAGGAAATGCCTTTGCGATAAGCTCGGCGGTCTCTTCATTACCTTCGCTGCAGGATATTCCGAAAGCGGCAGCGCCGAGGGATTGCAGGGTTATCAGCGATGCGATATAGTCGGTTCCCGCATCATTTGTGCCGTCACCGTCAACTGTCATTGTGATGAAGATCGGGATATCTGCGGCATTTGCGGCGAATACTGCGGCGCGCATCTCTCCGAGCGTACCTGCGTCGGAAAGCAGGATAAGATCAGCTCCGGCGTCGCGCAGCACCGTGATCTTTTCGAGATAATCAAGATACAGGCTCTCGAAAACTCCGCTTGTGTAATGCTGCAGTCCGGAGGAAGCGATAAGTCCTCCGACGTAAGCCTTTTTTCCGGCGGCGTCTTCGGCAAGACCGATAGCGTCACGGCAAAGCTCAGGAAATTCCTCGTCGCGGTTTACTTCATCGAGTCTTTTGTGAGTTATGGTTTCTGTCGGCGCAAGAATGATATCCGCGCCGGCTGAAAGCGCGCTTTCGTAGCGCTTTCGTAACCGGACGGTGCTTTCGGCGTCTGCCGGGCTGTATTCATCGGAATTAATGCTTTCCCCGGCAAGGGGAAGGCTGAAAGAAAAACTCATTTCGGCTCTCCTTATTACATTGATTCGGGGGCGTTTATCTTGAACATTGTAAGTACGTTTGCGATCACTGTGCGTGTTGCGGTGCAGAGTGACAGACGAGCCTGCATAAGCGCCTCATCCTCGCTCTTTACACGGCAGGCGTTGTAGAATTTATGGAAAAGCGTAGCCGTATCATATATATAACGGGTGATCCTTGAAGGATCATAGGTCTTTGCGGCGGTTATGATCTCCTCGCCGTATGAAGCAAGCTTATTGATAAGCTCTATCTCTTCGGGAGCGGTAAGCTTTGCATAATCATCGGGAGTACATTCGCGCTGTGCGATGCCGTCCTCGCCGAGCTTTTTGATTATATTGCAGATACGCGCATGAGCATACTGTACATAGTATACGGGGTTCTGTGAGGATTGTTCGATAGCAAGATCAAGGTCAAATTCAAAGGGAGTATTTGCCTCTCTGAGATTGAAGAAGAATCTTGCGGCGTCGATCGGGATCTCATCAAGAAGAGTCACGAGAGTGATAGCCTTTCCGCTTCTCTTGGAGAGCTTTACTCTTTCGCCGTCTTTTACGAGGAAGACCATCTGCATCAGAACTACGTCAAGACGGCTTGCGTCCACACCGAGAGCTGTCAGAGCAGCCTTCAGACGCGGAACATAGCCGTGATGGTCGGCGCCGAGAACGTCTATTGCGATATCGAAGTTTCTTGTTACCAGCTTGTCATAGTGGTATGCGATATCGGGAACAACGTAGGTCGGAAGTCCGTTTGAGCGTACAAGCACGAAATCCTTGTCTGCTCCGAACTGAGCAGCCTTGAACCAGATCGCGCCCTCCTGCTCATAGGTATGTCCCTTTTCTGTCAGGAGCTTTACTACCTTATCGACAGCGCCGCTGCGGTGAAGTGTGCTTTCCCTGAACCAGCGGTCGTATTTTATGCGGTATTTGAGAAGATCTTTTTCCAGCCCCTCGATATTTTTGGGAAGCGCGAAATCAACAAGAGCCTTTCTTCTTTCCTCGGCGGAGGAATCAACATAGCTGTCGCCGTTTATCTCTGCGAAAGCCTTTGCATGGTCAATAATATCCTGACCGTGGTAGGAATCCTCGGGAAGCTCCCAGTCATCGCGGTAAAGCTGCATATAGCGTACTTCAAGCGATGTTGCGAATTTTTCTATCTGGTTGCCTGCGTCGTTTACATAAAATTCCCTTGCGACCTGATAGCCTGCCGCATCGAGAACGCTTGCAAGGCTGTCGCCGATTGCGCCGCCGCGCGCATTGCCTATATGCATGGGACCGGTAGGGTTAGCGGAAACGAATTCAACGAGGATCTTTTTTCCCTTACCGTGATCCGATCTTCCGTAATTGCTGCCCTCTTGTGCGATCTCAGCGAGTACCTTTGCGTAGTATGAGCTGTCGTAGAAGAAATTGATAAATCCGGGACCTGCTATTTCAAAGCGCGCCATATCGGTCTGTGACAGGTCGATACAGCCTGTGATGATTTCTGCGATCTTTCTCGGTGCGGCGCGGAAAGCCCTTGCCGAAACCATTGCCGCATTTGTGGCAAGATCGCCGTGGCTGCGGTCAGCCGGTATCTCTATATTGAACTGGGGAACCTCCGCCTGAGGGAGAAGTCCCTCGCTGATTGCTTTTTCAAATGCCTTATGCAGAGCCGTATTCAGGCTGCATACTGCTGCTGATGCTGTAGACATTATTTTTTTGCCTCCTTGATCCTGAGTGTTAATTCATTTGAGCTTGCAAGCTCGGATTCTATATCTATCGAATAGCGCACGGAAACTTCTCCGCCGCTGTCGTCGAGTGAAACATTTACCGATTCGGTATATACTCCGAGAGTAAGTGAGCCGAACGGTGTATTGTATTCGCATTTATGCCGCTGACCCTCTTCGAGTATCAGATGATGGTTTTCCTCGCCGCCCTTCATGACGGTAACTGTGTTATCGGGAGTGACCTTTACTGTCGTCCTGTAATGCTTTTCCGGCGCGGACGGATCATATTCCTTATAGCTGATATAGCGGCAGTCTCCGCGCATAACATAGGACGCCGAGGTTTCCAGCTCTATCTTTTCAGAATTTCCGTCCACAGTCTGCTTTCCGCAGACAGACAAATTGTAATTCTCTTCCATTTTTTTCCTTTCCTCCCCGGGCTGCCTTCCCGGGCTGCCTTCCCGGGCTGCCCTTCCCGGGCTGCCGCCCGGACCTGCCCGGGGCTGCTCGCCCCGGACCCCAGGCAGGGCGGTCGACCGCCCTGCACCCGCATATTTTACGGCTTTTTTTATGCACAGCAGATACTTGCGTGGGATAAAACCTTGCCTTTTCCGCAGGTTTTTGATTCTGCTGATGATCGTTTCATTCGATGGTGATGTGGGTTACCTCTTCACTGACATTGCGCCCGAGAAAGATACCGGCTGTATGCATGAATCCGTCTACCGTGTCGCTGACGTAAAATGAACATGAACCGAGAGTGTTGCTCTGATTGAGAATATTGTGGCTGCTGAGCATATTCGCGGCATAAAGAGCGGTTTCCTTGCCGGAATCTATCAGGCGTACATGACCGCCGAGATAATTTGAGATTGCTTTCGCTATTATCGGGAAATGTGTGCAGCCGAGAATGAGAGTGTCGATCCCGTTTTTCTTCATATCTGAAAGATAGCGCTCTACCATAAGCTGAACAAGCGGATCGTCCTCCGAAATAAAACCGTTTTCCACAAAATTGACGAACAGCGGACAATCCTGCTGGAATACCGTGATACGGTCATTCTGACGCAGGATCTCTTTCTTGTAGGAACAGCTCTTTACCGTCGCTGACGTTCCGATAATGCCGATCTTGCCGTTTCGCGTTGCATTTACTGCGGCTGTCGCAGTCGGGATAACGACCCCCGTGAACGGAACGGGTAGAGTGTCTTTAAGTTCGGTTGCGACCGAGCTGACAGTACCGCAGGCAGCAATAATAAGCTTTACGTTTTTCGACAGGAGAAAATTCGCGTCCTGACGGGCATATTTCTTTATCGTTTCTTCGCTTCGGCTGCCGTAAGGCACTCTCGCGGTATCTCCGAAATATATGATATTTTCCTGCGGCAGTACCTTTATAAGCTCCTTTACGGCGGTAAGTCCGCCGAGACCGCTGTCAAATACGCCGATTGACTGTTCAGACATTTTTATCCGCCCTCTCAAATGCAAGCTCGATCAGTTTTTCGATAAGGCTGCTGCCCTTTATATCACAGGCTGCCATAAGCTTGGGATACATACTGATGGAGGTAAAGCCCGGCAGGGTATTGATCTCGTTGAGCAGGACTCTGCCGTCGTCTGTTACAAAGAAATCAACTCTCGAAAGACCGGTGCAGTCGAGTGCGCGGTATGCCTTCTTTGCCGTAGAGCGTACCTTTTCCATAAGCTCCTCGCTGATCTGCGCAGGAATGAAAAGCTTGGAATCGGCATTGTTGTATTTTGCGTCGTAATCATAGAATTCGGCAGCCGGAGCGATCTGTCCCGGAACTGATGCGAACGGCTCGTCATTTCCGAGTACAGCACATTCGACTTCCTTGCCGATGATGCTTTCTTCAACAAGGATTCGTCTGTCCTCTGCGGCAGCCTTTTCAACTGCAGCGATGAACTGTTCTCTGTTTGCTGCCTTGCTTATGCCGACGGAGGATCCTGCATTTGCAGGCTTTACGAACATGGGATAGCCAAGCTCACGCTCCGCCTCTTCGATGTATTTATCCGGATCCCTGTTGTAGTCATAGGTATAGAACCAGGTGAATTTTGCCTGGTCTATGCCTGCGTGTTCAAAGATGATATTTGTAACGATCTTGTCCATGCAGTCTGCGCTTGCAAGCACTCCGCAGCCTACATAAGGGATCTCCGCAAGCTCAAGTACGCCCTGTATTGTGCCGTCTTCGCCGTTTTTGCCGTGAAGGACAGGAAATACTGCGTCAAGCTTTACTATTCTGTAGCTGTCATCATCAAGGACTATCATTCCGCCTACGCGCGGCGCCGGAGCAATGAACGCAAGCTTATTGCCGGGATCGTTTTCCCATGATCCGTCAGCGATATTCTCTGTGGGACCGCTGTAAAGGAACCATTTTCCTTTTTTGCTGATGCCGATGGTAATGACGTCGTATTTGTCACGGGGGATCTGGCTTATGACATAGGAGGCTGAGACCCTCGAAACCTCATGCTCTGACGATTTTCCGCCGAAAAGGACGGCGATACGTTTCTTCTGCACCTGAAACACTCCTTGTTTGAATTATGGATGCCGCTTGGATCTGTATTACATTACATTATATATAACATTTATATTAACATTATATATACATATATACGGCTTTTGCCGCGACATTCCTTACATCTTATTATATTATCATATATTCCGGCTGCGTGCAATTCTATTTTTACAAGATCGGATATTTCCGGCTTAGAAGTTAAACTAAGTTTTTTAAAGCTTTTGTGCAAATTGCTAAATATAAAAAGTTTTTTTGGATATATTGGAAAAAGACTTGATTTTTCCGGAAATAAATGCTATTATCTATATGGATTTGTTACAAGTTTGAAATAATTTACCGAGGCAAATCGAATTAAAAGTTAAAAATCTGTAAATTAATGATAAATATGGATAATAACGTACTATTAAGAAGGGAGAAAATTCACTTTATGGGTAAGGTCATGAAAAAGCTTATTGCTGCCTCGCTGTCACTCAGTGTACTTTCTACAATGATGATTTCCGCATCTCTGACAGCGTCAGCCGAGTCCAGTACAGGCGTAGGTCTTTCAGCTCACGCAATGAAGGCATATCGTGAGGGCTGGAGCTATGTATGGGGCGGAACCTCATACGGCGCAGTTGACTGCTCGGGTCTTATTTATACTTATAATTGTGTAGGCGGCAACAGAGTTGATATGCTTGGTTCTTCCTACTGCAGCGGTTATGTCAGCAACGGCGTTCCGAATATCCACGGTCTGGGACTTCATTCCCCCGGACACGTCGGAGTATATATCGGTTCAGGTATGGCAGTAGATGCAAGAGACGAGTATTCAGGTGTTGTATACCACAATGTATACAGTAAAAGCTGGGTAGAATGGTTCAAGGTCGCAGGAGTTTCCTATCCGACAAACGGCTGGGTCCTTTTCGACGGTGATTCCTTCTACTATGAGAATGGTGAATATATCACCAATACCTCAAGAACTATCGACGGTGTTACATATTATTTCGACGGTGCAGGCGTTTCTGATATGGCGCCTCCCGCAGGTTCATATGAAGCAACGGATTATTCCTCAAGCTCGGCAGCTCCTGCTCCGGTAAATACTTATAATGAAGATCCGGAACCCGAACCCGAACCCGAACCTGAGCCGGAGCCGGAACCCGAGATCGTAAAGGTTACGGGTGTAAGCCTTGACAAAACAGAGCTCAGCCTCAAGGAAGGCGAATACGGCTATGAGCTGAATGCATATGCTCTTCCCGATAATGCCGATAACAAAAAGGTCGTATGGTCAAGCTCCGATACAAATGTAGCTTCCGTAACAGACTGGGGCTTTGTTACACCGATCGGCGCAGGCACAGCAACTATTACGGTCAAGACGGAGGACGGAAGCTTCACCAAGAAGTGCAAGGTCACTGTAAAGGCAGAGGAATCCACCGTACCGGAAGAAAGCAAGCCTGAGGAAAGCAAGCCCGAGGAAAGCAAGCCTGAGGAGAGCAAGCCTGAGGAAAGCAAACCCGAGGAAAGCAAGCCCGAAGAAAAGCAGGAGGAAGTAAAGATCATAGCTTCCTACGGCGACGAGGACGAGCAGGGCAAGGATACCGTAAAGAAGATCCAGAACAAGCTTTACGCTCTCGGTTATCTGACTGAGAAGGCGTCAGGTTATTTCGGAAATGATACAGTAGACGCTATTATGCTGTTCCAGAACAATAACGGTCTTGAAGTAACAGGTATCGCTGATGAAAAGACTGTAAATAAGCTCAATGCGAAGAATGCAAAGTCAAACTTCTCAAAGCTTGAGCCTGATATGTATGATGACGGAGAGGATCTTTCCATCACAGCTATGCAGACAAAGCTGACAGAGCTTAAATATTACTATGATGATATCACAGGCTTCTACGGCGAGCTTACAAAGAGCGCGGTAGAGCAGTTCCAGAAGAACAACGGACTTAAAGTTACGGGTGTTGCTGATGAGAATACTCTCAAGAAGCTTTTCGGCGACGGCGTAAAGAGCAATCCCGATGCAGGCAGCGTAATGCTCGGTCAGAGCGGCGCGAATGTCCTCAAGATGCAGAAGAAGCTCGTTGAGCTGAGATATCTTGCGGCAGATGCAGACGAGGTTTTTGATAATAATGTTCTTGATGCGGTAAAGCTGTTCCAGAGAACAGCAGGCATGGAAGAGTCTGATTCACTTACGGCTGAACAGCTCGAGGTACTGTATTCGGCGGACGCACCCAGATCTCCTGATTATGATGATCTCCGTTACGGCTTCAGCGGTGATGACGTAGCTCAGCTCCAGTCCAGACTTGCAATGCTCAGGTATTACGACGGAAAGATCTCCGGTAAATATGACAAGGCTGTTGAAGAAGCAGTTAAACAGTTCCAGGGCGATTACGGACTTGATGTAACAGGTATTGCCGACAGTCAGACAAGAGAGCTTGTCCAGACAGAGGCACAGCGTGAAAGCTCAAAGGTAGGCGACGAGCTTATCCTCAAGACAGCAACTGTTTCAGACAATGCCCTTGCACATCTTGCCGACAGCAAGGTCCCCACACCGGGCGAGATCGTTCTGACAAACCAGAGCAGCAGCGATTTTGTAAAGACCAGCGTTATTCTCGGTTCTGTAGTTCTTCTCACTATCTTCCTTTCGATCGTATTTGTTATCGAGCTCAGAAAGAGAAAGAGAAAAACAGCAGAGGTTGACATCTCAGAATACAGCAGAAGAAAGTTCTGATAAAAGAAACCGGACACCATAAGGGCGGCGCTGATATAGAAGTTTTATGCCATAGTATTTCTGATATTCAGTCAGAAGTACTATGGCGTTTCTATTGATAGACCTTCAATACTGTGCTATAATTGCTACTAACAAAAATCGGAATTTGAGGAGGTATTTACTATGAAATATTCAATTAAATACAACGAATTAAGTGCAGAAGAATTTATATTATTATGGGAAACAGTATGGGGACAAGCACCTTCATTAGAACAAACACGGCTTGCAATGGAACATACACTGTTCAGAGTTTCTATATTTGATGATGATACAATTATAGCTATGGCAAGAATGATTGGTGACATGGGATTGGATTATTATATCAAAGATGTGATTGTCAGACCAGAATATCAGGGCAAAGGCGTAGGCAGAATGTTAATCAATGAATTAATGAAATTTGTCAATGATAATGGAATCTCAGGAACTCAGATTTTTGTTGAATTATGTGCAATGCCTGATAAAATTCCATTTTATGAAAAGTTCGGATTTCACGCTAATGAAGCACAACGTCTGAAAATGATGTATCACGTCAGATAAATTCTGATTTAGCTTAGTAACAATAAGTACTATGCCCCGAAGCACTTTGAAGTGCTTCGGGGCAAAACTTCTATATGGGTATCTGTTTTAGGGTGTCCGGTAATTTTATGTCTGTATCAGGTTTTGTATTTTGGTGTTATAAATCCGCGTATGAATTTGTCATTCGGGGGTATTTTTCTGTATTCTACGAAATCATCTCCGTTTTTATCGTTGTCGTCGCGGTTTCCTTCGATCATTGTCATTGTTCCGCTGTTCACATCAACAACGACCCCGACATGATAGGCTCCGTAATCACAATCTCCGATACCGTCGTCCTCCCAGTTGTATACTATGATATCGCCGCGTTCGGGTATATATGCGTCATCTTCTACCCATATGCCCATATTCCTGGCGCCGAGTACCATCATCGGACAGCTGCAGCTCGGATAGATAAGATCTGCTTTTCCTGCTTTCATGAATACAGCGGATACGAAGGTCGCGCACCAGGGATCAAGTCCTCTCATATAATATGTACCCGGGATACGGCCGTTGTTGTATGTGTCGAATATCTCCATGTAGGAGCCGTCTGCTTCGGTGTATCTGTGCCAGCTTATCCCGGCGTCGGCTACTTTTTTTCTGTCCGATTCCTTTACTACAGTGACCTTGCATACATCTGTTTTTCCGTTGTAGGAGGTCACGCGGATCTCGGAGGTACCGATCTTTTTGCCGGTGACTTTGCCGTTCCAGTTGTTCTTGTCCAGCTCAAGGACGCCGTTATTCGTAACGCTGTATTTTCTGCCTGCGGAGGCTTCGTTTTCGTCAAGCCAGCTTCTGATGCAGTAGCTTTCGCCAAGCTCGATAGTAAGCTTGTTTCTGCCTAAATGGATCCTTTTCGGTGCTGCCTTTACATTGACGATGCAAGTTCCTGTTTTTCCATTGGGCAGCTTTACCGCAACGGTAGTTTTGCCGATCTTTTTGCCGGTAACATAGCCGTTTTTATCAATGGCAGCTTTTTTGGGATTCCATGAATAATAGGTCCTGTAGTACTGTGCGCCGCCGATCGGAATACTTGTGACTTTGCATCTTTCGCCAAGACCGATAGTGATTTCCTTATTCTTGAATCTGATATTCTTTGCCGCTTGCTTTACTTTGACGGTGCATACTGCTTTTTTGCCGTTATAGGTTTTTACCGTGATCTCGGCGGTGCCTTCTGATACGGCTCGTATATTGACATTCCAGCCTTTTCTTTCAACACGGGCGACCTTGCTGTTGCTTGAGGAATATTCTCTGTTGACGGCAAAGCTCCCGTTATTCACATAGCTTGATATCGGTATGACTTCTCCCTTTGCGGCTTCTATTGAAGATGGGGTGAGGGATATTTTTTGCGGAGCTTTTTTTACTGTGACATTGACATATGCCAGCTTTTTTCCGTTATACCATATTCCGAGATAAGCCTTGCCCGGCGCGAAGGTACAGACTTTGCCCTGTTTATATACCGCGACGGATTCATCTGAGCTTACGATTTTAAGCCTGCTGCGGTCGGCGTTTGAAGGCTGTACCGAATAATTCTTTATATAGCCGGATTCTCCTGCGCCGAGGGTAAGCGAATCAACAGCGGTGACTTTTTTTACCGGGATATAGACATTGACCCTGAATTTTTCGGACAGCTTTTTGTATTTAACGATAATTGTTGTCTGTCCTTTTTTTCTTGTGGTAACGATCCCTTTGTTTACAGAAGCGACGGTTCCGGAAGAGGAAGAATACAGCGGCTTGCCATTACCGTAATCAGGGAATAGCGACGCTTTGATCTGTAGCTTTGAGCCGACTGCAAGGGAAGTATCCTTATTATCGAGAGATATCATTGCCACTTCTCCGTGGTTAAGGATTTTAAAGGGTATTTTGTTTTTATCAGCGAATATATGCGCATAGGAACCGCCCGGGCAGAAGATCGTCAGTTTTTTGCAGTCTGCAAAAGTATTAACCCCGATTTCCCTGACGGTTTCGGGTATAAAGATATGGGTGATATCGGGATTATCCGCAAAGGTTTCTGCTGAGATTGCTTTTACTGTATGTCCGTCGAGTATTGAAGGGATCGTAACGGTAGGGCTGGAACTGTTGTATGATGTCAGTCTTGCGCAGCCTTTATTGTCGAGGTCGTAACTGAAATCTTCTGACGATGCAGCCGATGCCGAAACTGCCGAGAGTACCGGTATGATAGCCAGCAACATAAATACAGTTATTATTGCCAGCCCTATTCTTGTTTTAGTTTTCATTATTCTTTCTCCGTTCTGTAAGGATACAGTATATAATATTATATCAATTATATCACAAAAACCGGTTTATATCAAGAAAAATATTTGTTGAATATAACCATTGTTTCAGCTTATATAAGATCAGTTCTCATACCGCAGCCTGAGAAAAATAAAAAATAAAAACCCCTGATTAGCGGAATCAAGGGTTTTATCAGGAGCGGAGAGTGAGGGATTCGACCAAAGGCTTCGCCTTTGATGGCTTGCGCTTGCGCGCTGCGCCGCTCTTCGCTAAAAATGCTCCGCCGGAGCATTTTTTTAACGCTCAGACCCTCACGGGTTCGAATCCCTGAGCAAATATAATAAAAAATAAAAACCCCTGATTACCGGAATCAAGGGTTTTATCAGGAGCGGAGAGTGAGGGATTCGAACCCTCGAAACGGGGTTAGCGTTTACACGATTTCCAATCGTGCTCCTTCGGCCATCTCGGACAACTCTCCGTATGATCGAAAAATGAGCGTTTTTTCAACGCTTATGTATTATAACATAACTTTGTGTAAATTGCAAGCTTTTTTTAACGGTTTTTTGAAAGTACTTTTTTCGTGTATTTTTACCTGCTGATTGAAAAAAATTATAAAAAAATGTTTGATTATTTGTTTAATTTGTAGTATAATAAATGGTATCAGAATTAAAAAGGAGGAGATCATATGGACAAATTAATGGATTTGGGTCATATGGATAATTATTACGAGCAGATCGTTAAGAAAAAGTTTACGGCTAATCAGCTTATGACTATAGTAATGGGTATATGCGGTATCGTTCTGGTGATCGTTCTTTGTGTTTTCTTTTCCAAAAGGATCCCTGCACTCGTTCCGGTTTCACTTATTGCCCTTGGCGTCGGTGTCTGGCTTATATATACTCTGATAAAAAATTCCGGCGTTGAATATGAATATACCTTCGTTATGGGCGAAATGCGTATTGAGCGTATCAAGGGTAAATCCAAACGCAGAAAGATCACGGCTTTCGATGTCAAGGATATTGATGATCTCGGAAAATACATCGACCGCGAAACAGGCAAGCGTAATGTTGATCCTTCAAAATTCGGCGTGGTGCTCCATGCCGAGGAAAATGATGTCAACCTGAATACCTATTACCTCGTTATTCACGATAAGATCCGCCATAAGAGAGCACTCATTACCCTTACACCCAATAATACGACACTTGAAAAGATCCGTCCCTTCCTTTCCGTTGAGTTAAAGAAAAAATATCTCAAGCTCATGAAGGAAGAAGAAAAAAATGCAGTCAAGGCTCCTGCCGAAACTGCTGTAAATGACAATTGATCCTGTTATTTTTCCCCCCTGCCCCTATTGTGACGGCAGGGGGATTTTTTTCGCATCAGTCTTCTTCGTCGCTGTTCAGAGCGGCAAATTTCTGCTGCATGGTCGGATTTCCGCGTGTAAGCTTTTTTATGCTCAGATCCTGCGCCTTGTCGTTTGCAAGACGGAGGTTGTTTTCGGAGGAAAGCAGATTTTCCTTTGTCTTTTGCAGATGATCTATGGTCTTGTCGATCTCTTCTATGGCTGTCTGGAATTTTCTGCTTGCAAGCTCATAATTTCTTACGAATTTATCCTTGAAATCATTCATTTTGGCTTCAAAATTCGTGATGTCAATATTCTGCTGCCGCGTAAGAGCAAGCTCTTTGCGGTATTGCAGTGATCCCCGCGCTGCATTGCGCAGAAGAGTTATTATCTGAATGAAAAACTGCGGCCGGATGACATACATCTTATCATACCGGTAGGATACGTCAACTATGCCCGTGTTGTAATAATCGTTGTCGCTTTCGAGCAGGGTGACAAGAACGGCATATTCGCATTTCTTTTCCTTTCTGTCCTTGTCCAGCTCCTTGAAGAAATCTTCGTTTTTGTGTTTTGTCTTGGTTTCTGCGTTTTCATTTTTCATTTCAAACATTATGGATATGTATTCTTCGCCGTCCTCGTAATCTCTGAAAATGAAATCTCCCTTGCTGCCTGTGCGCGCGTCGTTGTCCTTTTCAAAATAGGCATTCGGGAATGCTGTCATGCGTATGCGGTTAAATTCCGTCATACAGTGCTGTTCAAGCGTTTCACCGACCATTTTTGTCGAAAGACGGGATTTGAAATCACGGAGCTGTTCTATCTGTTTGTCTTTTTCCTCGATCTGTATACGGCAGCTTTCTTTCAGGGCGCTGTTTTTTTCCATCAGTCCGATGATCTCATTCTGCTTTATTTTCAGCTCTGCATTATTCTTTTCGGTCAGCTCATCAACGGCTTTTTTTACGGCAAGCTGTTTTTGGATATCGGTCTTATCCAGTTTAGCTTTAAGCTCGTTTACGGTTCTTTCCTTATCGTGCTGTTCGTTTATTATATCCTCTTCAAGCTTATGTATTCTTTCCTCGGCTTCACGGCGGTTTTTGGCAAGGGCAAGCTCCTTGTCCTGCGCGGAGGCGTCAAGCTTTGCCTGCAATTGAGCGATCAGCTTATCCTTCTGCGCTTCGCTGTCCTTAACGGCAAGCTCCTTGTCCTGCGCGGAGGCGTCAAGCTTTGCCTGTAATTGCGCGATCAGCTTATCCTTCTGCGCTTCGCTGTCCTTTACGGCAAGCTCCTTGTCCTGCGCGGAGGCGTCAAGCCTTGCCTGCAATTGCGCGATCAGCCTATCCTTCTGCGCCTCGCTGTCCTTTAGGGCAAGTTCTTTATCCTGGGCGGAAGCTGCAAGCTTTGCTTCAAGCTCCCTGATCCTTTCGTTCTTCTCTGCTTCAAGCTTTTGCATTGCGTTTTTTGCTTCTGAGCGCAGAAGTTCATCTGACGCTTTCACCCTTTGAGAAAGCTCATCATTGAAGCTTTTGTCACGCACCTGTTTCAGAATATCGGCATAGCTTGCCTCATCTATCGTAAAGGTTTTTCCACATTCTGGGCATCGGATCTCTTTCATTCCGTATCGGCTCCTTCCGGTAAATATTTTATGTTATGTATAGTATATCATATTTCACCATAAAATCAAAGTTCTGAAAAACAAAAAATGCAGGCATCAGCCTGCATTGGTGCGATCATGATTTTTTAGTGAATTTTTCGTCCTTCCAGCTTTTGTGATTTGATCTGAACAGCAATTCCGGAACAGTGTCCGATTCGGGGGCGATCTCGGCATATATTTCATATCCGAGGTTGGTCGGCATTATCGAGAGCTTGCCGGAAGAATAGCTCCACGGTCCTTTGCCCGGCTCTGAGCCGTCGCTTTCCTGATATCTGATCGTGCCGTCATCTGACAGTTCGAGGACGCTGCCGGATTCTCCCTGATAGGTTCCGACGAAATCCTTTTCTGTTACAGGTCTGGAGCTGCAGCCTGCTGTAATAATAAAAACAATAACCGACAGACAAAAAGCAACGATCGTTTTTTTCATAATGATTTACTTCCTTTTCCGGCGAATGATTTCAACACGACATTACTATTATACATTGTTATTGCTGTGATATTGTTTATTTTAAAGAAATAATATTAAAACTTTTTTTCAATATTTGTAGATAACGAGGTACAAAAACCGATAAATCGGAAAATTAAAATCATACGGTGATTGAATATAAAGCTGTTTTATGGTATATTATTACTTGGAAGATACAAGGCAACAACGCACAAAGACCGACTGACGGCTTAGAACCGTATCTGCGGCACTATCTTTGAGCGGTATTGTCCTGATGTCAATTAATTCGGGAAACCGTTCCGGTGAAGACGGTTATCCTCAATGAGGTGTAAAAATGTCAGAATCTGTTTCAAAACACATTACCTGCCCGAAATGCTCACAGCAGACGGCAACAAATATACTTGTCAGCGGCAATACCGCAGATGATCCGATGCTCAGAAAAATGATCTTTGATGAAACGCCCTTTCGATGGAAATGCAAGAAATGCGGTTTCAGTTCAAAATATCAGCATCCGTTTCTTTACAGCGATCCTGCTCACGGATTCATGATATATTATATCCCCAAGGTAGAGCGTCAGAAGGTTTCAGATGCTAAGCTTGAGGCGGAATTTTCCGATATGTCGGAGCTGAAGAAGAGGATCGTTCCGGATATCAATGCGATGAAGGAAAAGATCGTTCTTCTCGAAAACGGTATCAATGATATGGCGGTCGAGCTGACAAAGCTTGCCGTTTCCGAGATCGTTGCCAAGGAAACGGGGCATAATGTCTATGCAGGCTATTTTACCGATATGAATGTTGAGAAAAATTCCATCAGCTTCCAGTTTTTTGTCGGCGGCGAAAAGCGGTCGTATATCCAGTCGACCAGACTTGAGGTCTACAGGCGTTCTCTGGATCTGGTCCGCAGGAATTTTGCCAGGGAGGAAAAGCAGCCGGGATTTCTCAATATCGGCAGGGAATGGGCGAAGGCGTCGCTCGACAAATACAAAAAGAACTGAAAAAACCACGGACAAGCTTTCGCCTGCCCGTGGTTTTTTTATAGAAAGGAGTATGTTATGAACTTGTTTTTGATTTCTTTACGCTGTCATATATCGTTATCAGCATAAGAAGCATTATCGACAAAAGCCATACGCCGCAGAATGCCCATTTCAGGGTAGTTATTCCGGAGGAGAGATTTGCATCTCCGTCGGTGAAAAGCGGTGTGACTCTGACTATCCGCATGATGAGAATGTTTTCGATGATATTGAATATCAGATACATTATTGCCGAAAATACCGATGCGCGGAAAAGCAGATAATGCTTGTCGTCTTTCAGGTATATCAGCAGCGGAAGTCCTGCCATGAAAACTGCGGTGCATATGCAGAAACAGTAATCTATCACGAAGTATCGTGAATAAAGAGCAACTCTGTCGCCGTCTATGTGGGACAGTATGCTCATAAAAGCGTCGGGCGTGTAGCTCAGGCGCATATCATACGGTCCGTAGCCTCTTGTGGCTTCGTATACAGCCTTCGCTCCGAAAGGTGTCAGGAATAATACTATCCCTGCTGCCGCAGAAAGTACCAAAAAAATCGGAACAATTATTTTGAGTACCGTTTCCGCTTTTTTCATCATTTCACCCTTTCGCTTAATATACTATTAGTATAATCTTTTTTCTTCCGTATGTCAAGTATATTTGTCAATTCTCTTATAATTTTTTACCATACGGGTAATAATTCACAAAAACAGAGATATAAATACAGCGGTTATTTGTTATACTATTTTTTGCATTGCCGCCGATAATACAAATTGAATAATTTCAGGTATAATTCCGGAGAGTATCAGACTGTTTCCGTGTTGTCGGCTGTTTCCTGCTGAGATACAGCTTCGTCTTTTTCCTCGGTATCAACGACTGTATTTTCTTCGGGCGCGGTTTCCTCAGCTGCCGGTTCGGGTTCTTCCGGAATATCAGCAAGTACAAATGCGCAGCCGTTTGCCGGGATAATAAGCTCGTTGCCTTCCATTACTGTTTCCATAAAGGTCTTTCCGCCCTCAAAGCCCTTCGGCATACTGAATCTTATTTCCTTATGATCCGCATTGAATACGCAAAGGAGCATTTCCTTGTCATCGCGGCGGATATAGCCCATTGTCCTTCCGCCGGAGCCGAATTCGACAAGCTCTCCGTCTGTAAGACATGAGCAGGCATGACGCATCTGACCAAGTCCGATGTACCACTGCTGAAGATCCTTATCCTCCTTGCCCCAAGGGAAGGTCGCGCGGTTGAACGGATCGCGGTAGCCCTCCATGCCGACCTCGTCGCCGTAATATATGCAGGGCAGACCCGGAAGTGTGTAGAGTATTCCGCTTGCTATCCTCATGCGTTTAAGTCCGTATTCGCGCTGTTCGGGAGTAAGAGAAGTGACGGCCTGCCATTCTCTGCCTCTGCCGTTCTGACGCTCGCCTGCAAGCAGGGTAAGCACTCTTTCGGTGTCGTGTGTTCCGAGGAGATTCATAAGGCAGCGTATTACCGGACGGGGATAGTTTTCGAGTACGTTAAGAACGATCTCCAGCATTTCTCTGCCGTCGCCGCAGTCGAGGAAGCCGAGTATAGCATCGCGGAAAGGATAGTTCATTACGCTGTCAAGCTCCTTGCCGTAGAGGAAACGTCTTCTTGAACCGTAGCTTTCCTTATTGGAGGCGTCCTCCCAGACCTCTCCGAGAAGGAGGGCGTTGCTGTCTTCGGTTTTGACAGCCTCGCGGATATGCTCGATAAAATCGTCAGGCAGTTCATCAGCGACATCAAGTCTCCAGCCGCTGTTGCCTGCGCGCATCCATTTTCTGATAATGCCGTTTTCGCCGTTTATATATTCGTCAAACGAGCTGGAAAGCTCCTCGACCTCGGGCAGAGTATTGAACCCCCACCATGAGTTGTATATATTCGGCCATTCTATAAATTTGAACCATGTATAATACGGTGATTCCTTTGAATTATAAGCGCCGTTGCCGGGATAGCGGTTTTCGCGGTTGAAATATTTGCTGTCGCTTCCGGTATGGCTGAATACTCCGTCGTTTATTATGTGGATACCGAGTTTTTTTGCCTCGCTGCAAAGCTCGCGGAAATCCTCCTCGTTTCCGAGAACGGGATCGATTTTCTCATAATCGCCGGTATCGTAGCGGTGGTTGGAGTAAGCCTCGAATATCGGGTTCAGATAGATGCAGGTAACGCCAAGTTCATGCAGATAGGGGAGTTTCTGAGTAATACCCCTGAGGTCGCCGCCGAAGAAATCGGAATTAGTGATTATACCGTGTTCATTAGGTTTCCAGTCGGGGATAACGTCCCATTCGGGCTGCATTTTCTTATCGGGGTAGATACCCTCCTTAGGTTCGCCCGAGTTGCAGAATCTGTCAGGGAATATCTGGTACATAATACCGCCGGGCATCCAGTCCGGGGTTGTAAAATCCTTATCGTAGCAAAGGAGCTGAAAACGAGGTTCATTCTCGCTGAGAGAGAGGTATCCCTCGCCGCCGAAGCCTTTCATAATGTAGCGTCTGCCGTAGCAGGTATCAAGTCCGAAATGGTACCAATAAAGACCGATATGTTCTACTTTTACATCACATTCCCACTGTTCATGGTCATCGCCCACCATTCCGCACCAGAACATACCTGATACATTTGAGTCACCGAATTTATCATCTTTAATAACTGCCACTGCCGACGAGCATTTCAGGTCGCGCGGAAGGACTATTCTCAGGTGTATGGTTGTTTCAAACGGTACTGCTCCTGTAGGGGAGCGGAATTTTTTATCACGGGAATTAAACAACTGCATAAATATCTCCTCAATAAATATATTTTCACACGTCTAACATTATAATACCTTAATTATTCATTGTCAATATGGTATATTTTGTCCAGTGCGTGCTGAAAGTTCTATCGGGATTCAACTATAAAGCCGCGATTGTCAGTTTAGTAAAAACCGCGACCAATGAACTATCGCCTTGTGCCCAGAGCGGAGCCGGAGGCGCAGCGACCAACGCGAACTGACACCGGCGGCACTCCGCTGGCGCGTGCTCGCTTACTTTCGTAGAAATTGTTGGTTTCGTCTTGGAAATGGGAATAGGTACGGTGCTTGGCAGATTCAGGAGTAATTCAAGTA